>CAZLKP010000485.1:0-3125 GCA_964560095.1 uncultured Bacteroidia bacterium | reverse complement strand
CTCGCTAAACCTGCCGATAAACATGTTTCCACCGATGCTTCCCGGGTTTCCAATGCCGTCATAATAGGCATTGCTGGGGTTGAACCGTGGCATATTGCTGCCGCTGCATCCCAGGCTTGCGGTGTTGCCAACCACAAGCAACTCCCCAAGGCTATTCAGTGCCACCGCATCGAAATCATCCGTGCCAAGACTACCCCCAAAATGGCTGCCATACTGGTGAACCCCCGAATTTGTGAACCTGGCAATGGTGGCGTCGCGACTGCCCTGATGAGCCGCAAAAAAACCAGTACTATTGCTCAGTTGGCGAAAACTACCGTCTCCCTCTCCGACCATGATCAGATTCTGATTCTGGTCGATAGCAATGTCACGCACCTCCAGCAGGGTGCCTGTAGAAACAGCGCCATCATAGATCATGGTTCCCCAGGTCAACGCGTGATTGAGGTCAAATTTGGCAGCGTACTGTACTGAGACGACGTTCGCTCCGGGATAGCCCAGAGAAAGAGCGCCTCCTCCGGGGTTCTGGAGCGGAAAAATGCTAAGGTACACCCCGTCGCAGGTCGCACCGAGAAACAGATTGCCAGCAGCATCAAAGGCCACAGAGCCGGCTGCCTGCTTTGTTGCCCAAACCCTGGCACCTGTGCTGTCCATTTCCAGAAGCAGGCCAGGAGAGTTGTTGCTGAGGAAATAAGCTCCATTTCCGGGATCAAAAACAGGGGTATTGTTTCCAACAACACCTGAAAAAGCGACATGACCATTCACAGGATTATAGGCCATATCAAGGGGTGCCTCGCCGCTCTGGAAAATATTCCCCCCATAATACGAGGCGTAGAGTTGCTTGCCGTTGGCGTCAAATTTGGCAATGAACCAGTCCCGGAAGTTGTTGAGGCTGCCGTCGTTGTAGGCTCCGGCTTTCCATCTTGTCGGAAAATCGGAGGACTCTGTCCATCCTCCCACCCAGAAATTGCCATTTTCAGCCATGGTAATGGTCGTAACCCCGTCTTTGGCAGATCCACCAAGGTAGGTTCCCCATTTCAGCACGCCGGTGGGGGAAAACCGAAGGATAAATCCCTCCGAATTACCGCTATATGTGCCATCATAGTAGGCACCGTTTCCCGGATCCAACAAGGGAAAACTGCAGGCTCCCCCACTCCCCACAACCAGGATATCGCCTGAAGGAGTCACCGCCATGTCATATACCTCGTCGGCGCAGTTGCCACCGACGTAGGTGGCCCACAGGCGTTCACCCTGAGCATTGAATTTTGCCAGGACACCCTCACTGGAGCCAGGACTTGCTTTAACGTAAGCACCATTTCCTGGGTCAAACACCGGAAAGCCGGTCTGGAAGCCCTGTCCCAGCACAACAAGGTTGTCAAATTGATCGATTTCGGCATCAACAGCCTGAAATTCGGCGCTCCCCAAAAATGTGGACCATGTGAGGTCGGGATCGTTGGCGAAGAGCATCAGGGGAAAGCATAGCAAGCATGAAGTAAACGTACGAAGCATGAGATCTGGATTCAGAAGATGAGAATAGCTGCAAATTACAAATTATGGATTATCCATAATTTACTAATTCCTGGTATCAATGTAAAGCTCAGCATTTCCTCCACCATCTTCATCAGGAGCTTTGGGTATTTTGATCCGTAGTTTTGGGTATGAAACGATCAAACCGGGATAGACATGGCTACCGTTGTTCCGTGGTCGGGATCAGATTCGATTTCCATCTTGCCCTGAAACAGATTGAGGCGATTTTTCATGTTTCTCAATCCAACTCCAGGTTGATCTGGGTCCAGGCCTCCAAGCCCGTTGTCTTCCACCACCAGACGCAATTGACCGCCCGCTTCGAACAATTGGACACCAATGAGTGTAGCCCCTGAATGTTTGAGGGCATTATTGAGGAGTTCCTGAAATACGCGAAATACCGTGATCTCGACTTCCTCCGGATACCTCTCCCGCAAACGGCCCTGATCAAATTCAGCCTGAACAGATCCCGAACCCAGAGATTTTGCAAGCGCAGCATCCATTGCCGGAACCAGTCCCAGCTCGCTCAGCGAACGAGGCATCATCTCGTGGGACAGGTCCCTCACATCCCTGGAGACATCCCGGATCAGCTCTCCCAGCCGACCGGCATCCGTAGAAGGAAGATCCAGCTGCTGAAATCCCAGATTCAAAGCCGTGAGCTGCTGCCCTACTCCATCATGAAGATCCCCGGCAATTCGCTGCCGCTCCTCTTCTATGGCAGAAAAAATGGCTTCAAAGCCTTTTTCCTGTTCCTCAATGATGGCTTCCTGCATTCGCGATCTCATCCGCGCACGATACAGCAAAAATCCTCCCAGCATGAGCAAACCCAGGATCATCCCCCCCGCGCCCAGATAGATGATCTGGCTCCTTTGTTGCTGTATCCGAAGTTCCTGTTCAGCCAGTTCCCGCTCTTTTTGCTCAGTCTCGTACCGAACCTGCATATCGTTGAGCTGCTCCAGACTTTCCGTACGATAGACCGAGTCTTTCAGTGCCGCGAATTTCTCCATCCAGAGAAAGGCGGCCGCCGGATTGCCAGAGGCTTCTTCGAGGCGTGCCATCAGTCGATAGGCTTCATAACGAGCCGTGAGATCCTCCACCTGAGGATCCAGCTCCAGGGCTGCCTCAATATGATCCCTTGCCTGTCCGGGCTGATTCAGGCTGAGATAGCTTTCTCCCACAGACAAATGTGACAGCATCCTGCCTTCTGCATGATCCAGTTCATCCGCCACGCGCAGGGCCTCCTGGGATATCAAGAGGGCCGAATCTAATTTCCCGAGGTTCAGATAAGCATTCGCCAGATCTCCCAGCGTGGTTCTCAGCGGAAACAGCAGACCATTTTTCCGAAAAATATCCGCTGTGAGCCGAAACTCGTTTGCCGCAGCTTCGACATCGGGCTCCTGTAAATCAGATAGGGCCTTCCCCAGGTTTCCGCGAAGAAAGGCTTCTCCAATCCGGTCATACTCATCTGATTGCCGGTTGAGCTCAATGGTCTCTTTCAGGAGCTGAATAGCCGATTCGGATTGTTTCATATCGGTGAGAATCATGGCCATGGCCGGTACGATACTCACATAGGTTGGCTGCTCATTTTCCCGAAAGTAATCCATCGC
>CAZLKP010000484.1:0-3129 GCA_964560095.1 uncultured Bacteroidia bacterium | reverse complement strand
GTTGTGGGTTCGCGCCCATGGCGATCTGGGCTACATACACGTTGCCGTAGGAAATGGCCTGGAGGGCAAGGTCTTTTTTGCCGACCCGCTTTCCTGCAGCTGCAAACTTAGCTGCTGCCGCCATAGGGGTGGCTTTTGACATTTGCCCACCAGTATTTGAATACACCTCCGTGTCAAGTACCAGCACATTCACATTCTTGCCACTGGCCAAGGCATGGTCGAGCCCGGATGAACCAATGTCGTAGGCCCATCCGTCTCCTCCAACCAACCAAATGCTCCTCCTAACCAGATGATCAGCTACGGAAAGCAGGTGTCTGGCTTCGGGGCGATCCTGTGTGAGGAGGAAGGTTTTGAGGGCGCCTACGCGCTCGCGTTGATCCCTGAGCTCAGATTCTGTGGCCTGTGGGGCTTTTTTCAGGTGCTCGATAAATTCCGATCCGAGATTGGCAACAAATTCATCCAGCAGCTCATCAGCCATAGCCCAATGCTTGTCAGCACTTACGCGCATGCCCAGACCAAATTCCGCATTGTCTTCAAAGAGGGAATTGGACCAAGCCGGTCCGCGGCCATCTTTGTTGGTGGTCCATGGTGTGGTAGGTAGGTTGCCGCCATAGATGGAGGAACAACCGGTCGCGTTGGCAATGATCGTCCGATCACCAAAGAGCTGGCTCAGTAGTCGGAGGTAGGGCGTTTCTCCGCAGCCTGCACAGGCACCCGAAAACTCAAACAAGGGCTCAAGATATTGCGTGCCGCGCACGGAGGCGAAGTCCACCTTGCTTCGGTCATTCAGGGGCAGAGATTCAAAAAACGTAATATTTGATTTGGTTTCCTCGATCAACCCGGGGGTTTTTGGGGTCATGTTGATCGCTTTTTTTCCGCTTTCTGTCAGGCTGAAGGCCGGACAGGCTTCTACGCACAAGTGGCAACCTGTACAATCCTCCCCGTAGATCTGCAGGGTGTATTTAGTTTCCGGAAATCCTCTGGCGGAAATATCAGCAGTCGGAAATCCCTCTGGAGCTTTTTTGAGGTGGTCTTCGTGGTAAAATTTGGCCCGAATCACACTATGTGGACAGACGAAGGCACAATTTCCGCACTGAATACACACATCGGGTTCCCAGACAGGAATTTCAGTGGCAATGTCCCGCTTTTCCCACTTTGCGGTACCGCTGGGATAGGTGCCATCTATCGGAAATGCACTCACCGGGAGGTCATCTCCCTGGCCAGCCATGATGCGGGCTGTGACCTTTTTGACAAAATCGGGTGCATCATCCGATGTCCAGTTTCTCATGCCATTGTTGGCACCGTTTTTTGCTGGAATCCTGACTTCATGCACATGTGCCAGGGCCTGATCCACAGCCTCAAAGTTTTGCTGAATAATAACCTTGCCTTTGGTGTAGTAGGTCTTCTCAATCGCCTTTTTGATTTTGGCGATGGCTTTATCTCTTGGCAAAACTCCGGAGAGCCCGAAAAAACAGGCTTGCATGATGGTATTGATGCGCTGTCCCATCCCTGTTTGTCTGGCTACAGCGGTCGCATCGATGACATAGAATTTCAGCTTTTTCAGGCGGATTTGTTTCTGAGCAAGCATCGGTAGCTTATCCCAGACCTCCTCAGGGCCGTAGGAGCTGTTGAGCAGAAAGGTGGCACCCGGCTCTGCGTATTTCAGGACATCAGTTTTGGCCATGAAGCCAAATTGGTGGCAGGCTACAAAGTTGCCACTGTCAATGAGATACGGTGAGCGAATGGGTTCTGGTCCGAAGCGCAAATGGGAGACGGTTTGTGCCCCTGACTTTTTGGAGTCATAGACAAAATACCCTTGGGCATAGACATCGCCTTCCCCGATGATTTTGATAGAGTTTTTGTTTGCACCTACTGTGCCGTCTGACCCAAGCCCAAAGAATACAGCCCGGGTTTCTCCTTGTGGGTGAATGATGAAATCACTGTCGTAGTCAATGCTGGTGTGGGTCACATCGTCGTTGATGCCGACAGTGAAGTGGTTTTTTGGAGAATTTTTTGTCAATTCATCAAAGATTCCTTTGACCATGGCCGGGGTAAATTCTTTTGACGAAAGTCCATAGCGCCCTCCTGTTACCCGTGGCATAGACTCCCATTTTCCTGCTGTTATGGCTTCATTCAGGGTAGCGATTACATCCAGATATAAAGGTTCGCCGGTAGAACCGGGTTCTTTGGTGCGATCCATCACTGCGAGCTTTTTCACGCTTTTCGGCAATGCATCCATGAAATGCTCCCAGGAAAACGGCCGGTAGAGTCGCACTTTCAGCACACCAACTTTTTCTCCTTGTGCAACCAGGTGCTCGGTGGTTTGTCTGGCGGTTTCAGACCCTGAAGCCATGATTACTATGACGCGCTCGGCCTCTGGATGACCGAAATACTCAAACAGGCCGTATTTCCGCCCCGTTAATTCAGCAAGCTGCTCCAGAGCTGCCTGCACGATGCCTGGTGTCTGGTCGTAGAAGGAATTCACCGTTTCCCGTGCCTGAAAAAAGACATCTGGATTCTGTGCAGTACCTCTGATAAACGGATTGTCGGGGTTGAGGGCACGCTTTCGGTGGTTAAACACCCACTCGTCTTTGACCATGGTTCGGATCACCTCATCCGGGATGATGGCAATTTTGGAAACTTCGTGTGAGGTGCGAAACCCATCAAAGAAGTGTAAAAAGGGTGTACGGCTTTGCAGGGTAGCTACCTGGGCAACGAGCGCCATATCATGGGCTTCTTGAACCGAGGATGACGCCAGCAGGGCAAATCCTGTCGAACGTGAGGCCATCACATCGGAGTGATCACCAAAAATGGATAAAGCCTGTGCGGCCAGTGACCGGGCAGCAACATGAAAGACCGCCGGGGTAAGCTCTCCGGCGATTTTGTACATGTTTGGAAGCATGAGCATCAGGCCCTGAGACGCAGTGAAGGTAGTTGTCAGGGCACCTGCCTGAAGCGATCCGTGAACGGCCCCAGCCGCCCCAGCCTCACTTTGCATTTCAATCACTTCAGGTGTGGTACCAAAGATGTTTTTCATCCCTTTGGCGGCCCAGGTATCTGCCAGTTCAGCCATGGGAGAAGAAGGGGTAATGGGATATATGGCGCATACTTCGTTGACTCGAAAGGCAA
>CAZLKP010000483.1:0-3143 GCA_964560095.1 uncultured Bacteroidia bacterium | reverse complement strand
TCAGGAGGAATGTGGAGTAGAAACGTACCGAAAAGAACAGAAGTTCGTTCCTGAAGCATATCATTTTGTGTAAGGTTGCCACAAACAGGTGAGGATCAATTACTTCAGGCAAGGGATTAAAAATTAGCGAAGATTTGCCGACATTCATGAGCCAATGACAGCTTTTTTTGAAAATTGAACGATTGTACGCATAGCCGAAAACAAATATGACAACGCCTTTTTCCCCCAGATCTGCAATCGTGTCAATGCACCTGTGTCTTTGTCAGGAGCCAACCACTCGAAGCTCAACCTAAGTCGTTACCTTCATGTATCAGTCAGAGCCGATATCCGACCATCAGCCTGAGGATCATCAGGCCAAGCCCCCCAAACCCAGGTGTGACAACTGCGGCAAAAAACTCAAAAATTCGTTTAAGTTTTGCCCCAAATGCGGCCAACGGATCACCACCCACAAAGTATCGCTGGGCGTCCTTCTGGTGGATATGTTTCGTGAAGAGTTACACCTCAACAATAAGGCTATTCGGACCATTCGGCGCCTTTTGACACGCCCAGGATCTCTTACACAAGCCTATATTGCCGGGAAGAAAAAATCGATGATTTCCCCGACCAAGCTGTTTTTCTGGACTGGATTTCTCTTTACAGCTTTGCTGCTCCCCTCCATTGAAGGGCTGGATATCCGCCCCGACGGCGGTGGTCCTATCAATATCAAATTCGATGAAGGGACGGAAGCATCACTGGATTCAACCGACAAGCCGATAAAAAGGTATTTTGCCGAGTCTTCGATGCGCGCCAACGAACATCCAGAACAGTTTCTGGAACATTCATTGACGAAGATTCCATTTGTCCTTTTGATTCTGATTCCGGGCTTTGCCGGATTTTTAAAATTGCTCTATTTCCGGAAAAACGTGTTCTACCTGGAACACGTGGTTTTTCTTCTGCACCTTCACGTGTTTGTGTTTCTGTTGTTTTCATTCTTTCTGGGCCTTCGACTACTCGCACCAGTCGAATGGACGCTACCCGGGGTATGGCTGGGGGGTATTTATCTGTATTTTATCCTTTCCTTCCGGAATGTCTATCAACACCGATGGGCAGGAACCATTTTCAAAGGAAGTTTGATTTTTATGGCCTATCTCCTGACCGTTCCCTTATTGTTGCTCATAATTAGCTTGCTGTGGGGTCTGCTGCTGTAGAACCAAGAGCAGGAAGCAGGAAATCGAACGACTTTCTATCTTTGCCATATGAACATACTCATCCTGGGATATGGAAAAATGGGCCATGCTGTCGAGCAGGAGGCGCTGGACCGCGGTCACAGCATCGTTGGTGGTATTGACAAAGCCAATCTAGACAAGTTGGATCGGTACACAAAAACCGATGTGGATGTCGTGATTGAGTTTACCCATCCGGATAGCTTCAGAGGAAACCTTCGTCGGATTCTGGACATAGGCATACCAATGGTCAGTGGCACGACCGGCTGGCATCATCAGTTGGAGGAAGTCCAACAGGAAGTCGAAGCAGCCAATGGCAGTTTTTTGTATGCCAGCAATTTCTCTGTAGGGGTAAATCTCATGTTTGCCATGAACAAAAAGCTGGCGCAGCTGATGAACGCCCACCCGGATTATGATGTGTTTGTGGAGGAGCAACACCATCGCTATAAAGCAGACGCTCCGTCGGGGACGGCCATTTCACTGGCGCAGGAGCTCCTGCAGCATCTCGACAGAAAAACCTCAGTTTCCACCGAAGAGCTTCGGAGCCGGGCCCCTCAAGAAGAAGAGCTGTCGGTGGGCTACATCCGCGCTGGTGAGATCATCGGACAACACAGCGTGACCTATCGCAGCGACATTGACCGGCTCACACTGACCCACGAAGCCTACAACCGCCGGGGGTTTGCCCTTGGAGCCGTGATTGCAGCGGAATGGCTGGCCGGGGAAAAGGCATGTATTCGTTCGGGGAATTATTTGAATAACCTTAGTCCTTTCACCTCTTACGTATATCGAGATAATGACGTTTGAGCCAGATAGCGAGGCCATCGAGGCCGGGAAACAGAACCCGCTCATTGATATTGGATTGATCGAGTTTATCACGGATTTCCCACTTGAGCTCTGAAGGAATAATGATTCGAAAATGCTCCACTTGGACCTTGTCGATCCAGTCACTGATGATCACATTGGGATCAGACATCATGGAAAAGAGAGCATACTGGTTGACGATCCGCTCATCAATGGAGGGCGGCTCAAAAAATACGCAGAAGTCCCCTTTCCGCATCGACTCCAGGTTAGACAGGGATGTTGCTGCCCGCTCCAGCATTTCGGCCGTAAAGACGTGAGATCCCTCACTTTCGATCACCACCTTGAGCTGATCGGGCAGAAACCGCATGGAATCCACGTAATTGATTGCCCAGATGACACCATCTTTGCCAAAATTGTTGAACTCTGCGACAGCAAAGTGCAAAGCCACAAGGGGAGAATAGGTCCAGTCCAGAAGCCGGGTGGGCAGACCATGATGCTGGGCCAGAGCCAACCAGTTCCAGATACTCCGGCCGTGGCTGGTAACCTTGGAATACTTGATAAAATTGCGAAGCAGGTGTTTTTCAAGGTGAGATTCTCCCAGGCGGTTGAGGGTGACTGAGAGCGGATAGCCGGCATCTGCCAACCCACGGTAAACAAATGGCGACCGATAGCGCTTCAGCGGCTCTGCCCAGGATTGATGAAACAACAATTCCATCAAATGAGACCAGCTTTCAGCTTTGAGCGACTCCATGAATCTATATTCCTTTTGTTCCAATCAAGCATTTGCAGGCAAACAAATAAAGGGAACTTATGCCGGTCTCTTGCGCTTCCAGTGGACAATCCGGAAGTCGTGGCTGTTTTCCTCATCGGCTTTCACATGCATGATTTCCTCCCCTGTCCATTCTTCCTCTGAAAATGTCGGAAAATAGGCATCTCCTTTTACCTGGGCTTCCACGTGTGTCAGGACCATCTCATCTGCCAGATCCATGGATTGCCTGAACACCTGCTCCCCACCGATAATAAACACGTGAGGATATTCCTTGACCATCGCCAAGGCACTGTCGAGATCATGCGCAAGAAGGTGCTCCCGGTCCAGGTCAATCTCAGCCTGGAAGGCATCTACCGCCGGGTTCGGGAAGG
>CAZLKP010000482.1:0-3147 GCA_964560095.1 uncultured Bacteroidia bacterium | reverse complement strand
GTGTAGTTTTTTTCAGCACAAGGGGACACGAAGAAAGATCACAAACTCCTCAAAGCCTTTGTGTCCTTCGTGTAGCCCTTTGTGAAAACTCCAACATGCATCATGAAGCGTATCATTTTTCTTCTCTTCCTGGTCCCGGTTATGGGATTGGCACAGCCTGAGGAACCCCCAAAATTTGAGCTGGGTGGATACATTAAATTCCTGCAAATCACCAGCTTTTTCGACGACGGGGGATCTCCGTTTCCCGGCTCACCCATTACCAACAACTTCTTCCATAACAGACTCAACTTTGCCTGGTATCCCAATGAACACTGGACCGTGGTGGCGCAAATGCGAAATCGCCTGTTTTATGGAGAGCAAATCAAGCTGGACCCAACCTATGGGCAAACCATTGATGTAAATCCCGGCATCGTGGATCTGTCGATTCGCTGGATAGACGAAGGTGGAGTGTTGCTGCACAGCATTTTTGACCGGGCCTACGTAAACTATGCCTCGGAAAAACTGGATGTTCGCCTGGGCCGGCAGCGAATCAACTGGGGGCTCAATCTCATCTGGAATCCGAATGATCTCTTCAACGCGCTCAACTTTCTCGATTTCGACTACGAAGAACGTCCCGGTACGGATGCCCTTCGGGTGCAGTACTACACCGGCATTCTGTCGAAGGCCGAGATAGCCTTTGCCCCAGCAGATACAATGGAGAATTCCACTGGAGCAATAATGTACAAGTTTAACACCAACGGATATGACGTTCAGACCATTGCAGGGTACTTTCAGGGGGATATCGTTTTGGGTGGTGGATGGGAGGGAAACCTCAGCAGCGCCGGATTCAAAGGAGAAGGGACTTCGTTCATCCCAACTGAATTATCGGACGATAGTACGAATGCCTATGTGGCTTCCCTGACTGTTGATTATCTGTTCGGCAACGGCCTGTATGCGGCGGGCGCTGTCCTCTACAATTCCAACGGAGCCAACAGTAGCCTGGGAGCCACCAATGGGCTGTTTACCGGGCAGCCATCTGCCAAAAACCTCTTTCCCGCCGAGTGGGCCTTTGCTGTGAATGGATCCGGGAATATCACCCCATTGTTTACCGCCAGCGGAGCTGTGATCTATTCTCCCACGAATCAACTGACCGTAGTTGCTCCTACAGTAGCCTATTCTGTCAAAGCCAACTGGGACATTGACCTCACGGCCCAAACCCTCTTTAGGGCTCCGAGCGGGAATTATAGCCACGGGGGTAGTTCTGTGTTTATTCGGTTGCGGTGGAGTTATTGAGTAGAAAGGCGAGAAGTGAGAGTCCTAACCAGAGAAAATCCAACATCATTCCCGATGCAATCGCTATTTCCCATTTCCCAACTAACTAATGTCACTGCAATCGGTGACGCTATCTATGTGATAGATCCTGATCTCTGAGGTAACATGGAATTCCGATATCTGCAGACAAAACCTTACATATGGATCTCCCACACACCGACCTCACCAGACCCGCTGACTTACAGGCTCATGCAGATGGAACAGGGCCGATCAGAAGTCAACACGCATGTTATGTCAGCTTGCTCCCCCCCTGCAACAATGCCTGCCCGGCAGAGGAGAATATCCAGGCTTGGCTGGACAAAGCCCAACAAGGAAAGCACGAAGAAGCCTGGCGCATACTTACCAGCGATAATCCGCTTCCTGCTGTCATGGGACGGGTATGCTATCACCCCTGTGAATCTGCCTGTAACCGGACCTTTATCGATACACCGGTAAGCGTGCATGCTGTGGAGCGCTTCTTGGGCGATACCGCCCTCGATCATGACTGGCAATTCGACAAACCTGTCCAGCTATCCGGCAAACAAGTGCTCATAGTCGGAGCGGGGCCATCCGGACTGTCGGCCGCCTATCACCTGGCACGGATGGGCCATGAGGTCGAAATCCGGGATGCTGGTCCCGTAGCTGGCGGCATGATGCATATCGGCATTCCCGCCTATCGCTTGCCCCGGAATATTCTGAATGCGGAGGTCAAACGCATCGAAAACCTGGGCGTTACCATTACCCTCAATCATAAGGTAACTGATCTGCTAAAAGAAAAAAACGAGGGTAAATTTGATGCAGTCTTCGCGGCCGTGGGGGCGCATCTGAGCAAAAAAATTGATATTCCCGCCCGAGATGCCGGGAAAATGATGGATGCAATTTCCTTCCTGAAAGACGTGGAGCAAGGTGCTCCCACCAGGCTTGGCCGTAGAGTAGCTATTTATGGTGGCGGAAATACCGCCATGGATGCTGCTCGCACAGCCAAGCGCCTTGGCTATGAACCCCTGATCATTTACCGGCGGGATCGCGAACACATGCCCGCCCACGATTTTGAAGCCGAAGAAGCCCTTGCAGAAGGCGTTAAAATCAACTGGCTTCGTACCATCAAAGAAATTGACGAAACCCAATTTAAGGTAGAAGTCATGAAAATCAACGACGAGGGGAAACCAGAACCCACCGGAGAGTTTGAAACCCTGGAGGCGGATTCTCTCATTCTCGCCCTCGGCCAGGATGCTGAAACAGAATTCATGAGAAACATCCCGGGTGTGGAATTTGAATGGGATACCGTCAAAGTCGGCCCAGACATGCAGACAGGAGCTCCTGGTATCTTCGCCGGTGGCGACATGGCTCCCGGCGAGCGCACTGTCACGGTGGCCATTGGACATGGCAAGAAAGCTGCGCGGCATATCAATGCCTATCTAGCAGGGAGTACCTACGAAATGCCACCTAAAAATCCAATTGTGGGGGTGGATCGACTCCACATGTGGTACAAAACCGACGCTCCACAATCTACCCAGCCGGTAAAACCGGTCGCCGAGCGCGTCACGGATTTCACGGAAATTATGGACGGCCTCGATAGAAAGGAAGCTGTGTATGAAGCAGCCCGCTGCCTCTCCTGCGGCAATTGTTTCGAGTGCGACGCTTGCTACGCCGCCTGCCCCGAGGATGCCATTATCAAGTTGGGCCCCGGAAAAAAGTATCGAATTGATCTGGATATATGCACCGGATGCGCTGTTTGCTATGAGCAGTGCCCTTGCCACGCCATCGAGATGGAAGAAGATGGGAAGGGAATAAGGAATAATAAATAAGGAATAAGGGAAAAAAACTCTCAACTCCCAACTCCCAACTCCCAACTCC
>CAZLKP010000481.1:0-3152 GCA_964560095.1 uncultured Bacteroidia bacterium | reverse complement strand
CGGACTTATTAGCAGAATTCCGGATTTAACTGATTGCGCAATATTTGAATATCAAAATGTTTAGGGGGGGGGCAAATTTTTCTTATTAAGAAATTGTTAACTTGAGTATCTTATCACCTAATTTATTTAGCTCTGCTTTGTCTTTACTTATCGGTTATCATATACAAGCCTCAAAGGCCACTTCCATCCTAATCACCAGGGACAGGTTAAAAATGGTATTTTACCGTCAGCGGCGAGGTTTTGATGTTCCCGGATGGATCGGAATCCCCGTCTGGCAAGGAATTTTTCAAAACTTGTGCCCAGGGGTTTGCTTCGGAACTTGTCGATGACTTTAGCAGGTAGACATTCCAGGTCTTAAAATCGTCCTACCCTTCAGGTAGCTCTGCCTCGGGATTTTCTTTCAATAAGTTCACCCAGTATGTAGCTGTCTCATGATTGACGCCAGTCAGATCCATCAGGTCGTTGATAGAAAGATCCTTGGCCATCCCTTTCTTGAAGGTTTCAAAAGCTGCTTTCTGCATACCTTTTTCGATCCCTTCTTGAATGAGCTGGTCATAAACAGAAAGAACTCTATCCTTCACCTGGGGTTTTGTTTGACTAATGGTTTTCATATTGTCTCTCTTGAAAGTCCAATCATGGATAAATATACGATGGTAAATTGAAAGAAGTTTAAGTGAGTCTCATAGACCTGAGCTTCAATCAAGGACTCAATGACCAGTCTCGTTCTCTCAGATTCGTCCTTCCCAGCGTCCTCCACTTATGCTCCCTTGCCAAACTTCCCATTATCGTTTCTGAGCTGCCGCAGAAACGGCATAGGATCTGTACCTCCGGTGCCATGATGTCCGGGGCCTTTATGCTGGCTGTGGGCAAGGATATACTCAGAGACCAATTTCATGTGACCATTGCGGAAATGCTGTAGCTCCATAGAGCAGGCTTTGCGCAACCCTTGCAAACCGCTGTCTGCTTCGCAAATCTCCACAAATGCCGGGGCCATTCGCTCCAGTGAATTCAGGAAACTACGATGTGCCGGTGGCATATATTTGCGCATCTCCCTGAGGAATGCAGCGCTTCGCCCTTCCTCGTGCGGAATCCCCAGACCGACTTCCAGCGCCTGCAACAACGTGCTTTGTGCGGCACTTCCGCCTGCATAGCTTCTCACAGGTCGATCTGCAATCCCCTCGTAGGTTAAGCCGATCAGTGAATCGAGATAGGGGCGAATGTTTTCGTAAAACACACCTGGATCGCATCCTTCCTTCATTCGGGTCAGCAAACGTGTGAGGCAGGGAATGATCTGAAGTAAATTCGTGAGGGTATCTTCCACCAACTCCGCCTGATCTTCCTTAGCCGCCCGGAGCATGGCCGTCATCTCAGAAATCCCTTTGGCCCCCGTAGCCTCTACCTCCACAGTAAGCAAATAAAACCAGCCTTCGTCGTGGGTGTCACGGAAGGTGAGCAATGGCCTGAGATTACCCAATTCGATCGGACCATCAGAATCAATCCGCTCCCAGTTTTGCAACACAATGCTGCCGTGTGCCAGCACGGGTGGGCGCCCCAGTCGCTCGGCCACGGCTACGAGCGGTTTAGCGATAACCGAAGGGAGCGTGGGCGACGAAGGCTCCGACTCATGGACGTAGGCATGAGCCAGGATCGCCAGCATCAGCAAGGCACGCTCACATTGATGTGGAGCCAAACGACGGACAGGAAACTCAGGTAATCTGAGTAGTTTCTCCCTCGCCTCATGATCCTCCAGCCAATTCGGCAGCACCTGCACGGCCTCCTCCCAGGCTTCAAATCCCCCTCCCAGATCTTTCAATGGATCCCTGGAAGGCAAAAACCCACGAACAGGATCTACCTGAAACGTTTGAAGGTAGGGACTGATGTCAATGCGTAGCTCCGAAACCATATCGCTGAGTAGTCGTTGTGTGTCGGCGTCCAGACCAACACGTTTAAATGATTTATTCAATTTTCGAAAAAATCCGAACAAGTCATGTACCGATCTGTCCTGATTCTTGCGCTATGTGTCTCAATCTTCGGTTGTTATGAAATCCAACCACCGTCTGACCAAAAGTTCCCGTCATATGCGAAAAATACCATTCGTAGAGCCATCGACTACCAGGGGGGTGCCCTGGACAGTGCCAATGTGGCATTTGTGTTTCGGGATCACAACTACGAAGGAAGCTGGAACGGGGGAGACTTTCGTTTTGGCCGAATGGCTGTGCAGGGAGACAGCACCATCACGGATTATCTAACGTCGAAAGCTTTTGAAAGGCGAATCAACAAGGCCATTGTTCAGGTGCCGGATTCTATGGTGCCCCGCTACAGTGCCTCGGTCAATTCTGTCTGGTACTTTGCCATGTTGCCGTTTCGGCTTCTTGATCCTGCCGTGCAGGAAACCTTCCTCGACAGCGTGGAAATCCGGGGAAAAGGGTATGACAAAATCCGTGTGACGTTTCGTGAGGATGGCGGCGGAGAGGATTTTCAAGATGTGTTTGTGTATTGGTTTGACCAGGAAGACGCCAGCATGGATTATCTCGCCTATTCATATGCTGAAGAAGGTGGCGTAGGCCTTCGGTTTCGGGAAGCCATCAATCCCAGAAGGGTCGGAGGCATCCTATTTCAGGACTATGTCAACTACCGGGCCGATCCGGCCCGGTTTGAAGTCGAGCAGTTAGATTCAGCCTTCCTTACAGACGCTCTGGACATCCTCTCGATGGTTGAACTAGAAGAAGTGGAGGTCTATTAATCAGGCTTCACACGCATTTAACACAAACACTTCAAATCCTTTTTCATCCGATAACGCTTCGATAATGCGCCAGTTGCAATTTTACAAGTATAACTATGGATTGTGATACAATCTTTTTTTGTTTTTTCGCACATCATGCTGCAACCACGGTACAAACCGTGATTGAACACCCCACCTCCCCGGCCGTTTCGCCCGGGGTTGTTGCTTTTTTAGGTAGGGGCTTCCTCTAAATCCGAAAAACCTCGCTCAGCATGAGTAAAAAACGTCAACTTGACATCGCCGTTTTATCCGACATCCACCTTGGCACCTATGGATGTCAGGCAAAAGAAGTCGTGCAGTATCTTAAGAGCATTCAGCCTGAAGTGCTGGTGCTTAATGGAGATATCATCGATATCTGGCAATTCAGCAA
>CAZLKP010000480.1:0-3160 GCA_964560095.1 uncultured Bacteroidia bacterium | reverse complement strand
GGCACCTCTGTCTGAAGGCCTGGCCAGAACAGGATTATTGAGCAGGGAGGTCAATCGGCTCTGACCTAAAGAAGCATCTCCTTTCGGTTCAACATCTGTGCCATGAGGTTGCTTCAACCTTGATTCGAGATACTTTGTTGTCGCAACCAGGTGCTGGTATTTATCGACCAACTCTGCGGATTCGGGGTCAGTGGGAGAGTCGGTAAGCACATCAACCCCGTGCTTCGACCAGGCATGGCGACCATACTGCCCCACTTCCTCAGCCGAAAACAGATAATCCTTGACCAGCTCAGGATTAGCGGCCCAATTGATGCTTGAATCCACCGCATAGCCATAGGACTCCGGCGCCCGGTGTCGCTGATAGGAGCGATACTCAAAAAAGAGGATCACCAACAGGGCCATAACAGTAAAAATCTGAAACAGACGTTTCATAGAGGAGAAAGATTCAAAACCTGTTGGAAAAGATATGGAATGAAGCAGGACAATCCCAAAGATTGAGTCAAAACAAGCGATGGGCAACGCAAGGAAACCCATCGGGAATATTGGGTAATCCTGCCTCCCGCATTGCATGTGCAGAATGATTGTTAATTTAGCATCATATCACATGAGGAGAGAACGTACCAATAACCCAATCACATGAACCATCAGTATTTGAGGGCGCTCTTTGTCCTGCTGGTCGGCTTGATCCCCGTTCAGCTTTCGGCACAAGCAGAAGAAGAGAAAACACTGGATCAGAAAATCAATGAGGTCGTCAAGCCAGCAACGGATGCGGTTGAGGCCGTCGTGTTCTGGTCTTTCAAGATCAAAGACGATGTCATGATCGCGGAGGAAGGCATTCCGGAGTCTGATCAGGACTTTTATAAGCGTCCTCCCTTTGAGATTACATATGACGACAAACAGGAGACGGTTCCCTACGATCTCACATTTATCGTCACAGGTCAGGGGGAGGACATCATCATTGTGGGGCCAGAGGGGAATTCAATCTCAACCCGTTCCGGACAATCTGTTTCGCTGAACGGGTTTCAATTTACCCTGACAGAAAATCCTGAATCCAACTACAAGATCAACGACGCCAAGAATTACCGTTTCGAGCTGAAGGAAGTGATGTTTTTACCCCTGGTGATCATTATTCTTCTTGTTGGAGCACTTTTTTTCACCATCTACTTTGGCTTTGTGAACATTCGGCGTTTCGGGCTGAGTATCAACATTGTTCGCGGCGTCTATTCCGATCCAAAGGAAAGTGGAGAGGTGTCCCACTTTCAGGCACTCACAGCTGCCTTGTCTGCGACGGTGGGCCTAGGGAACATTGCCGGTGTGGCGATTGCTATTTCGATCGGCGGTCCGGGTGCGACTCTATGGATGATTCTGGCGGGGCTACTAGGCATGTCCACCAAATTTGTGGAGTGTACCCTTGGGGTAAAATATCGCAGGATCGCGCCCAATGGAGAGGTGTCTGGTGGGCCGATGTACTACCTGAGTGAAGGACTCAAGAGGAAGGGTATGGAGGGCCTGGGCAAATTTCTCGCCGCCTTCTTTGCTGTAATGTGTATTGGTGGCTCCTTTGGTGGTGGAAACATGGTGCAGGTCAATCAGGCTTTTTCTCAGTTTTCCAGCCTCGGTTTTGTAGAAGGGACCTGGATTGCAGAGAATGGCTGGGCATTTGGCGTGATCATGGCCGTCCTGGTAGCCATTGTGATTATCGGAGGGATTCGGAGTATCGCCCGTGTAACAGATAAAATTGTGCCGGCCATGGTGGTCGTATATATGCTGGCTGGATTTGTGATCATTTTCATCAACATTGAAGAGGTTCCCAACACCTTCGCCATGATTTTTGGCCAGGCATTTGAGCCTAAGGCCATCGCCGGCGGATTTGTCGGTGTATTGATCCAGGGCTTAAGAAGGGCCGCTTTTTCCAACGAAGCAGGCGTCGGTTCTGCATCTATTGCCCACTCTGCTGTAAAAACCAACAATCCGGCTTCAGAGGGGCTGGTGGCGCTGCTTGAGCCCTTCATCGATACTGTGGTCGTATGTACCATGACTGCCCTAGTGATCATCATCACTGGCAACCATATCACTGCTGAAACAGAAGGTGTAGCCCTCACTTCCCGTGCCTTCTCTGATGTCATTCCCTGGTTCAAATATGTGCTGGCTCTGGCGGTGTTGCTGTTTGCCTTTTCCACCATGATTTCGTGGTCCTATTACGGACTAAAATCCTGGACCTACCTCTTTGGAAATACACGCCTAGCAGACATCACGTACAAATTGCTGTTCTGTGTATTTGTTGTGATCGGAGCTGCGGCCAGCCTCACAGCAGTATTTGGATTTTCCGACGCAATGATTTTCGCCATGGTATTCCCGAACATCATTGGTCTGGTTATTCTGGCACCGGAAGTAAGAGGAGAGCTCCGAAAGTATATTGGAAAAATCAAAAGTGGGGAGATTGTAAAAGTGAAGTAAGTATGCGGCTACCAGGCCTGCTCATAAAACAAGCGCTCCGGAGAATTCATCTTCGGAGCGCTTGTTGTGTGTGAGGAAATTTGAGCAAATGGGAAAATTTGTGTTTAGGGAAATGGAGGAAAATGTCGTTATCAAGATTTCCTACAACTAAAGATGTAGGAAATGTCTGAATCGCCACGCCAGCGCATGCATCGGTGTTACTATTTGCCATTCTTCACGGCTAAGAGATGACTCAGGCATCACCTGTAACAGCAGGTCGCCGCGAATAAGATCCCGAAGTGTGCCAGCAGCTTCGCCAGAAGGAGGGGTGAAAATGGGAATCCGAAACGGAAACACAACTTCCTTGTCCTTGCTGAGCGAAATGCGTGTGGGCAAAACCTGCACAACAGTATCCGTTTCTGAAGGTCGGCTTTTCCCACAACTGATACGCAGCCAACAATTTGTGAGCGTGTCACTAGAGTTGGCCGTGATCCAAAGCTGACCGGAGAGATGGGTTTGTCCGGGGTACAGAATCGGACTGCAATTCAGATCAAGGTCGAAAGATGGGTAATGCAGTGTCATGATATGGAAACCGAGAAAGTCGCCTGCCGAGTTCATGTACCCATAAAATATCAGGCCATTCTAATAGGAAATCGGTTCAATTCCACCCAAAACATTACCCAGGTTCTCGTTTTGCACAAATAGGCAATCCCCGCCAAACCAC
>CAZLKP010000479.1:2487-3231 GCA_964560095.1 uncultured Bacteroidia bacterium | reverse complement strand
GCCTGGATCAGTTGGAGTAGTTACGGACCTATTAGCCCTACAAGCGTGGCATACCGAGTAATTACACGCTCAATCGAGTGCTGTCATTGATCGATTACCAGGTTTTTTCGTTTCATTTCTCTCGTAAGGTCAAAGGGGGGCTTACTTTGCCGCACTTGAGTTTGATCAGCATTGATGGGAAAACCGCCTGTGGGAGCATGGAAGGGCCGGGAGAAAACGCGTTTCATCTGGTCAATGCCTTTGCCGGAGAGTTACAAATGGTGCTGGGACAGGTGGCAACAGAAGAAAAATCAACGGACGATTCCCCCCAGGTCTCTCCCCACAATTCAATCCTTCTTACTACCGAAATACCAAACTTTTGACCATATTCGTTCTACTTCTGGTCGGCTTTTCCCCAAGTTAGGCTTCCAGATATCCCCCAACGTGAACAGGAACATGCGTCCCTTGCTCAGGATTCTATCCCTCCTGGTGCTGTTTGGCATCAGCCTGCCCCATATCGATGCCCAAACCTTTCCCTTTGTGTTTGGCATTAAACGCACGCCTGATTCGAAGGCCTGCGACCTGCCCATCATCTACTTTGAGCCTGGTACGATCCAGCTCGCATCCGGATATAACCTCGAACTACAGTATCTGGCTCATGTGATGAAAAAATACCGCCGGATGCAAGTCCGCATTAAACCCGATCACATTCCCGGACCCAACCACGTGAACCAGCGGCTCTTGCTCGAAGAGCGCCTTTCCTAT
>CAZLKP010000479.1:0-2477 GCA_964560095.1 uncultured Bacteroidia bacterium | reverse complement strand
GTAGCCTACATGGAGTCGGAACACAACATCAAGCGCGATCGATTCATTCGCGATGAATACGTCGATATTTCCCGTGGATATGAGGCCACAAGTGCTCCCCCGCCGCCCCTGGTGAGGCGGCGAGTCATGTGTGAATGTGTGTGGGAGTGAATCTCCGACGCGATTATCAGATGCGGCACATGCAGGCTAGACCCTTCGGATTGATTATTCTACCCATTCAGCGATAAACACGTTGGTGTTTCGCGTATCACCGTTGTTGCGGTTAGAGGAGAAGACCAGCTTCGTGCCATCGTAGGAAAACATCGGGAAAGCGTCAAACTCGCTGTCGTAGGTAATCTGCTCCAACCCGGTTCCGTCCACATTCACCATATAAAGGTTAAATGTACGGCCGCCTTCTGAGGCATGGTTGGAGGAGAAGATGACTTTTTCTCCGGATGGATGCATGAACGGCGCCCAGTTGGCATTTCCAAGGTCGGTGATTTTGCGGAGATCTGAGCCATCGACATTGCAGATGTAGAGCTCCATATTGGTGGGTGCGACTAGGTTTTGTGCCAGCAGATCTTTGTACTCAGCGATTTCTTCTTCTGTTTGGGGGCGGGAAGAACGGAAAATCAGCTTTGTGCCGTCGGGAGAGAAAAATGCACCGCCGTCGTAGCCCAGCTCATCGGTGACCTGCTGCACACGGCTGCCATCAATGTCCATGGTGTAGAGATCGAGGTCACCGTTTCGGGTGGAGGTAAACACGATTTTGGACCCGTCGGGCGACAGCGTCGGCTCGGCATCATAGCCTTCCACATCTGTCAGCTGACGCAGGACATTCCCTTCCAGATCAGAAACAAAGATGTCAAACTCACTATAAATAGGCCAGACGTATTTCTTGATCGCGGAGCGATCGGGCGTAGGTGGACATGTTTCACTGGTCAGGTGAGTAGAGGCAAAAATGATCTCCTCGTTGCCAGGCATGAAGTATGAACAAGTGGTGCGGCCGGTTCCTGTACTCACGAGCTTCAACTCAAATTCTTCTCCGGGCTCCATGGGGATCTTACCAAAGTAAATCTGATCACATGCTATGCCTTCCTCCGGATGGGTGATCTGCATGGTGAGATACTGATCATCGAAGCTGAAATAGGCTTCAGCATTATCGCCTCCAAAGGTCAACTGACGAATATTTTTCAGATGGACTTCCTGCTCATAACGCAGGGAGTCGGCCGCCGCCTGATCGGCTTCAGAAGAAGCGGCAGAATCTGAGTTGGAGGACTGGTCGCATCCGATAAATAGGGCACCAATCAGCAACGGGGTGAACAAACGATTCATGTGAGGTTTGATTTTCGACAAAATTAGGGAATGCTCATATGTCGAAATGCCCCAGAAAGAAATAATTCTGTCGATATAGGCGAATTATTCCAGATTTCGGATGGTGTTGAGGCCTCACTCCTGAATCAAGGAGAGATACTCCTCCATCGTCACACTTTCGGGATTGGAGCGCACGTTGATGTCGCGATAAAACAGCTCAGCCCTCTTCAGATATCAGAGAAATGGTACCAGTCGTCAGGAGTTCTTCCACCCTACCAAACAAGCAAGCTATTTTTTTAAATGAAAATCTATTTGTTTAGTTGTTGATTTAATTTCTTAGCTGTCTCATTGAGAAAAGGCCATTCACCTATGCAAAAACTCACCAGGCGGAAGAAGATCTCATGCAGGTGCTCTGGGTCCTGGATCAGGCATTTCTGAAAGAGATCATGGATGCCATTCCCGAGCCGAAGCCCAAGCAAAGCACGGTATCCACCGTGATAAGGGTTCTGTAGGAAAAAGGATTTGTGGATCACGAGGCATTTGGCCGCACGCACCGGTATTTCCCCTTGGTCAAGAAGGAGGAATATGGCCAAAAATATGTTAAGCAGTTTTTAGGCAACTACTTTGACGGATCATTTCGGAAAATGATGTCATTCTTTTCTCGGAGTGGAGAGCTTGATCTGAAGGATATTGATGCACTTTTGAAGGAGAATCAACCGAATAAAGATGACGTGTAATCCATGAGCTGGGCCGCCTATTTCTTCCAATTCGGATGGATCAGTATGATCGGAACGGTCACCTACTGGGTTTTTCTGACCAAGGCCAGAAAATCGGTCTGGAACCGATTCATTTTTTTGGAAATTCGTATTGGGTCTCTCGTTCTACCCATTATCAGGGTAGAATCATTAGCACCCTGGGAATCGGGTAAGATAGAAGAAACTGCTGTCTATTTTACAGAAGGGAGATTGGAGACGAGCAGTTTTGGCCCATGGTTCAGGCAGTGGAGGCTCAGATTTGAGCCTGCCCAAAAAGATGGTGAGCCTGTGAAATTTTGGGTCAATGTGCCCTTTGTATTTGCCTTCAAGTAATCAGGCCCATAGATCTGATCCCCGTCAGCCCACGAAGTGGTTTGGCGGGGATTGCCTATTTGTGCAAAACGAGAACCTGGGTAATGTTTTCGGTGG
>CAZLKP010000478.1:1063-3244 GCA_964560095.1 uncultured Bacteroidia bacterium | reverse complement strand
CAACCCTCGAATACCTCGAAACCCTTGGCGTCCCCGTTATGGTGCTCGGTGCCGATAAATTTCCAGCCTTTTACACCCGAACAAGCGGCAACCCGGCTCCCCTGTGCATCGACAACCCTGATGAAGCGGCCCGATTGCTTCAAACCCATTGGGACCTGGGCCTGAGCGGTGGCGCACTCATCGCCAACCCGGTGCCGGAAGCCTACTCCATGGATCCTAAGGAAATTGATCAGGCCATTGATCAGGCACTTACCGAATGTCATCAACAAGGGATTATCGGCAAAGCCGTGACCCCCTTTTTACTTGACCGCATCCAAACACTCACCGAAGGAAAGAGTTTATTCTCCAACATGCAGCTGGTCTATCACAACGCCCGGATGGCCGCAGCGATCAGCCGCATCTGGTCAGAAATTTCACATGCATGAGGACATTCCCCGGCGAGAAAATTCCCGCACAACAGGCGGATCTGTGGTGGGGTCCGCATTTTCTGGACACATCCACAGCCGATCAGCTATTGAGGCAATTGAAGCAGGAAGCCGCCTGGTCGCAGGGCGAGGTAAAGATATTTGGTCAATGGCTGAAAGAACCGCGATTGTCGGCCTGGTATGGCGATCCCGGTGCCGCCTATACCTATTCGGGCAAGCGGCAAGAGCCTCTGCCCTGGATTCTGCCTTTAGCCGAGCTCCGGTCCCGGCTAGAAACAGCTTGTGAGGCCTCATTTAACTCTGTGCTGCTCAATCTGTACCGCCACGGTCAAGACTCTATGGGCTGGCACAGCGACGATGAGCCTGAGCTCGGCTCCCAACCCCTCATTGCTTCCCTCAATCTGGGCGCTACCCGCCGATTTCACCTTCGCCGCAAGGCCGACAAATCCGACAAAGTGGTGCTGGACCTCCACCATGGAAGTCTGCTGGTGATGGCCGGCGACACACAGCAGTACTGGCAGCATCAGGTGCCCAAAACCAAAAAGGATGTGGGGGAAAGATTGAATCTGACCTTTCGGAAGATTGTGTAAAGGGATTGTGGAGACTTGTCATAAAGCCGCCTGGAAAAAGGCAGAAAACAGAACTCTCTCTCAAGGGGTAATCCGGCTGATCCTACATGGCTTTCACCTCGTTTTCCAGTTTCTCTCCCCCAAGAAATTGATTGATATTCATCACGGTTGTTTCGGCAATGTTTTTCATGGCATTGTTGGTAAAAAATGCCTGATGAGAAGTAATCAGCACATTTGGGAAGGAAATCAGCCGCATGATTAAATCGTCTTGGATGATTTGATCACTCAAGTCGTGAAAAAATATATTCTCTTCCTGCTCATAGACATCCATACCCATGAACCCAATTTTTCCGGACTTCAATCCCCTGACGAGTGCCTCTGTATGAATCAGGCCTCCTCTACTGGTGTTGATGATCATCACGCCATCTTTCATTATGTTGATGGATTCATCATTAATGAGGTGCCGGGTCTTGTCGGTCAGGGGACACTGCAAGGACACAATATCGGATTGGAGAAACAGCTCTTCTCTTGAGTGGTAAGTTACCCCTGCTTTTTGCAAATCTTCATTGGGGTAAGGGTCGTGTGCGATCACCCGACAATTCAATCCTTGCATGATTTGGCAGAAGATCTGGCCTATTCTTCCAGTACCAATGACCCCGACGGTTTTTCCATTGAGGTCAAATCCCATCAAGCCATTGAGGGAAAAATTCCCTTCGCGGACACGATTGTAGGCGCGGTGTGTCTTCCGGTTCAGTGTCAGGATCATCGCCAGGGTATGTTCGGCTACGGCGTAGGGAGAATAGGCGGGCACCCTGGCTATCGTTATCCCGAGCTCGGCCGCCGCCTGGATATCCACGTTATTAAAGCCCGCACAACGCAATGCAATCATCTTCACGTTGTTGGAGGCCAGCTTTTCCATGATTGGCCGATCTACCACATCGTTGACAAACAGGCATATAATCTCAAAATCTCTCAGCATGCTGGCCATATCCTCGGAGAGGGAATCTTCGAAAAAATGAAAATTGAGGTTATGGCCTTTGCTCGCTTCTTCCAAAAAGCGTTTGTCATAGGGCTTTGCGCTGTAAACGGCTACTTTTTGCATTTGTCTGATATTTGAACGAAACATATGATACACCTGGATCACCACATGCAAATATTTATCAGTTAGATAACGGATTGTTTGTTAA
>CAZLKP010000478.1:0-1053 GCA_964560095.1 uncultured Bacteroidia bacterium | reverse complement strand
TTTTACGAATTTCAGCCCCTCCAATTCCCCGAAACAATACTCCTGCCTTTTTCCGCATCCCGCGCATCGCATTCATCTCCCCTCGCCCCCAAGTCTCCCAAAAATGTTATATTTTAGAGGGAAATGTCCCTTGCCTATGTCGGAAATCTCCACGATTTACCCCACCTCCACTGATCAGGCCGAAGCCAGCCCCGAGCCGAAACCCAAACGGACAAGCGGCCGGAAGTGGGCGCGCATTGGTGTGCTGGGTATTACCAGCCTGATCGGCCTAGCCGCGTTCCTGTTTATCATCATCACAGCCCAGTCGCTTCCCCCGCTAGATCAATTGGAGAATCCCCAAACCAGCCTTTCTACGCAGATCTTGTCGGCGGACGGAGAGGTGCTGGACAATTTTTTCACGGAAGAAAACCGGGTCATTGTGCACCTCGACGAGGTGTCTCCTTATGTGGTTGATGCCCTCATCGCCATGGAAGATGCCCGATTTTACCGGCATGCAGGCGTGGACTACTGGTCGCTGCCCTCGCTGGTGTACCGAAATCTGAGCGGTACCACCTCCGGCGGATCCACCATCACAATGCAGCTTTCGCGCAATCTCTTCAACTCCGTGAGCAACGACCGCACCCTGAATAGAAAGATCAAAGAGGTGATCGTCTCTGCGGTGCTGGAAAAAAATTACACCAAGCAGGAAATCCTGGAGGCTTATCTCAACACGGTCAATATTTTCGGGAATGCCTATGGTATTGAGATGGCTGCCCGACGACTGTTTGATAAGCCCGCCAAAGACCTCACTATCGAGGAGAGTGCCGTGCTGGTGGCCATGCTCAAAGGGCAGGGCGTGTTTGATCCAATCCGCAAGCCGGATACCGTTGTGGCCCGTCGCAACCTGGTCATGAAACAGATGGTGCATCACGGCTTTCTCACTTTGTCACAGCCTCGACTCGACAGTCTTTGCGATATCCCTTTGCAGGTGGTGGTGCAGCAGCAGCAGCACATCCAGGGCATTGCCCCTTATTTCCGCCAGCATGTGCGCGAATTCCTCCGGGAATGGTGCCG
>CAZLKP010000477.1:0-3277 GCA_964560095.1 uncultured Bacteroidia bacterium | reverse complement strand
GAAGGACAGAGTTGGGAGATTATTTCCCCCGATCTCACCCGCAATGACAGCACAAAGCTCGGTCCCTCCGGCGGCCCGATCACCAAAGACAATACCGGAGTAGAATACTACTGCACCATTTTCGCAGCAGTTGAATCACAGCACGAAGATGGGGTCATCTGGACTGGTTCGGATGACGGCCTCATTCATCTGACCAAAGACGGCGGAGAAAGCTGGGAAAATGTTTCCCCGCCCGAATCCATGATGCCCGAATGGATGATGATCAACAGCCTGGAAGTGGATCCTTTTGATCAGGCAGGAATGTATGTGGCTGGCACCCGCTACAAACTCGGGGACTATCAGCCCTATCTCTACAAAACCTCCGATTACGGACAGAACTGGACGAAGATCACCAATGGCATGGATCCCTCCCACTTCACCAGGGTGGTTCGGGCAGACCCGGAAGTGGAGGGCCTGCTCTATGCGGGGACCGAGACGGGCATGTACATTTCCTTCAATGACGGAGCAAGCTGGCAGTCTTTTCAGCTGAATCTCCCCATTGTGCCGATCACCGATCTCACCATCAAGGACAACAACTTGATCGTGGCGACCCAGGGGCGTAGTCTCTGGATCATTGATGACCTCACGGTGTTGCATCAGTTGAAGGACATTCAGGAAGATGTCCTCTTGCATCTGTTTCAGCCGATGGATACCTACCGAATGCCCGGCGGTAGTCGTGGCAAAACCAGCCTGACTTCAGGCATGAATCACCCTGGTGGAGTGATGACCTATTTCTACCTGAAGGAAGTGCCGCATGATTCCATTCCGGTATCGCTGACCTACCTGGAAGCCGATGGGGACACCATTCAGCATTGGGTGCGGGGAGAATCAGATGATTTTCCGGAATTGACAGAAGGACTTCAGCGCTTTGTCTGGGATACCCGCTACGAAAACGCCAAAGGCTTCGATGGGATGGTTTTGTGGTGGAGCGAAATGGATGGTCCCCGTGCAGTTCCGGGTGAATACCAGGTGACGTTGTCAGTGGGGGAGGCAAGCCAGACCCGCAATTTTGAGGTTCTCCGGAATCCTACTTCGGAAGCCACACAGGAAGGGATTGAGCAGCAGTTTGAGTTCCTGATTCAGGTGCGCGACCAGCTCACTGAGACCCACGAGGCGATTATCGCCATTCGCAAAGCGCGGACCCAGATCAACGAGTGGCTGGAGCGAGTTCCAGAGGAAAAAGAATATGAAGAACTGCGCAAATTGGCCCAATCCATTGACGAGGAAATGACGGCAGTGGAACAAATACTGTATCAGACCAAAAACCGCAGTAATCAGGATCCACTCAACTTCCCGATTCAGTTGAATAACAAGCTGGGGCACCTGAGTGCGCTCACGGGGATGGGAGATTATCGCCCCACGGATCAGGCCTGGGCGTTTCTGGAAGAGGTGACAGGTCGAATCGACAAGCAGTTGGAAGTCTGGTACGCAATCAAAGCGAATGATGTACCCCGGCTGAATGAATTGATTCAGGAAGCCCAGATTGATGCGATTCAGTTGGACTGATGCGATCCCTCAGGGATCGCCCAAAGCTATGTGCGTGCGGATTCTATCAACATGCAATTCCTTTGGGATTGGAACCTATTGTTGTCTGAGCTGGGCGGCTCGCTCTTTCTGCGTTTTTCTTCCTCCTGTTCGACCATCTTTCGCTCCCTTCAGATTTGATCGCCGCCCGGTCCATGCTCACGCGGCGGCCATCTGCGATGAGCTCATCTTCGATGAATTCCCGGTCCACCATTTTTTCTTCCCCCAATTCCAGTCTGCCAATCTGCTCGTAATAGTAGTTTCAAAGGATGTTGCCGAAGTCCTCAGAAATTGATTTGACAGAAAAAGGCATAAGCCCATTTTTTCCTGGAAAACTGAATTTTCCCTTTACGGGATTTGCTGCCTGAAGTGGCAAAACTGATCAGCACTCCCCCAACATTTTTCACTTGACACAGCACCAGTCGCCCTCCGTCATACTGCGGAGGCTTTTGTTGGTAGGGTCAGGCATAAGGGGGGTATGGGTAAAGAATCATCTGGATGCCCGGATATCGGGAATCTACGAAATCTATACCATTTGCTTCATTCCGTTAATAAAAGTGATGGCGCACATATTTTTACACCGGAAAACTATCCTTCCCCGACCTTCGTATATATGGAATATTGCAGATGACACTGAGTAGCCTCAACAGCTATACGCCCAATCACATCCGGACGCCATGCCGGATCATCTGTGAACCCAGTAAAAAGCCGACCTCCCAGGTTCGGCTTTTTGTGTTTGGGGTTATTCTTTCGTCTTCATTTTATCCGGAACTGGCATCACTGTGCCACAATTGTTGCAGGTGCGATGATCTTCTGAGGCGTAAAAGTTCTGAATGGCTTCCTTGAGCTGTGTTTCAATATTTTCCAGTACGAAATATTGCTCATGCAACTTGTTATTGCAGTTGCGGCAAAACCACATAAGGCCATCCTGCATCCCTTCGTCCCGGTTTCTCTCGATAACCAACCCAATAGATCCGGCCGTGCGTTGGGGAGAATGCGGTACTTTGGATGGGAGCAAAAATATCTCTCCCTCTTTGATCGGTACATCTACCGGCTTGCCATCCTCCTGGATCTTGAGAGTCATGTCGCCTTCCACCATGTAGAAAAATTCTTCCGTTTCATTGTAGTGGTAGTCGTCGCGCTGGTTGGGGCCGCCTACCACCATCACAATGAAATTATCTGTATTCTGATACACAACCTTATTGCCCACAGGTGGCTTGAGCAGGTGGCGGTGTTCATTGATCCATTCTTTGAAATTGAGGACAGGATATGCAGGCATCTTGATTTGGAATTATTGGGTTCTGAGCTTTGAAACAAATCATAAAATACAGAAGTGGGCAGGCAGATGCAACAAGGAGAAGGCCCTTTGGAATATTACAATAGGATAATGACCTCCACGCATTATTCCTAACTTGCCCTCATGAAACGGGTGCTATTGATTACCTACTACTGGCCTCCGAGTGGCGGCGCTGGTGTGCAGCGGGTGTTGAAACTGGGGAAGTATTTTCGCGACTTCGGTTGGGAGCCTATAGTTTTTACAGCCAGGGATGCTGCCTATCCCATTGTGGATGAAACCCTGCTCAACGACGTGCCAACCGGACAGGAAGTGTGGAAAAGCGATATCTGGGAGCCTTACGAAGTCTATAAGCGCTTCACCAGGCAGGGAAATAAAGAAAAGGTGTATTCCGGCTTCATGAATGAAGAGGATAACCTG
>CAZLKP010000476.1:0-3287 GCA_964560095.1 uncultured Bacteroidia bacterium | reverse complement strand
TTCACCAAATCCTCCTTGCCATTCTTTTTCATCCTGGGAACTTTCGGGTACCCAATTAGCTATTTTATACATGCGACTGCTCAAAACAGGCTTTCACCTCCCCCTGTTGATCCTCTTCTGCTCTCCTTTATTCGTACCAGCACAAACGACCCCGGCTGCGGCTTCGCTGGAATCTGTCATCAACCGATATGTGCTGACCTACGGGCTCTCCCCCTCCAATCGATTTAAGCTGGCAGCTTACACCGAACTCAAAGGGAAATACGATCCTGAAACCAAAGCAGTAGTCCTTGATTTCGGAGCACTGGGATACCTCACCTTTTATGAGCGAAACTGTCTTCTTCGCCTTCCCGGTAACCGGATCTACTCTCTGGATCACTACGAAACCGGCACAGAAGCTGTTGAAGAAATGGATCGGCAGCTTCACTCCCTGTTTGAGCGCATCATCATGATGAGTGATGGTGATGCAGGCAAAGCGCATATGGAGTTTGTCGATCGGTATCTGGCCAAAAAGAACCTGGAGCCTTTCGAAAAGCTCTTTGTCCGACATGTGCTGGTTCACTACGGCACGTTTGACCCTATGCTACAGGAAGTTGTGGTCACCAGCGATGACTTACCCGCATCCCGCGTGGAAGTTCCCCAGGATGGCCGACTGGTCAAACAGCCTATCATGAATCTCAAAATGAAACTAACGCCTTCCATTTTGAGAGGATGGTATATAGAATCTGGCGGAACCGTCTTTGTGGAAAATGCGGATCGCAATGTAAGGTTTGCCACCGGAGAAGAGTATGATCACAATGTGGCAGCCTTTAAGGTTTTTGGGCAAAAGCTCTTTGTTCAGTCGGTCCAGTACATCGCACAGACGGAGTCAAGCCGATTGTCCCGCCTTCAGGAAGAGAAACCGACCATGAATGAAATGGTCACCATTGATTCCGACATTGAAGGTTCTCACACTTTTGCAAGTCGGCAGGAGCGGGAGATTGCCTCTGCTGAAGCGAAATGGCGCCGTAATCGGGCACGGGCGGTCCAGCCTCTATACAGCCAGCATAGCTGGATCCCAATGATGCTCAATATGCTCAGAAACGAGCGTGTCAACATCGGCGACGAAGACGTAGTCTGCTACTTCGTGGATCTGGATGTCTTTGAGCGCATCTATGTCCAACTTCTTCCTGATGAAAAAGTGAAGGTCAATCGTTATTTGGAAAAAGAAGGAAAAGACATCCCAGCGGAAAGCTGGGCGAGCATGGAGTAGGCTAGCCTTTGAGCTCTCTGGCCTGGCTCAGGTCGATCGACTGCTTTCGGCGGTAGAGATTAAGGATCAAAGCAAGTCCTACTGCCGCCTCTGCAGCAGCCAGTGCAATTACAAATAAGGCGGCCATCTGCCCATCAATATCTACCTGATCATATCGCGAAAACCCGACAAAGTTGACGTTGGCGGCATTAAGCATGAGCTCAATACCCATCAACGCCATCACAGCGTTGCGCCGGGTAAGCACCAGGAACAATCCCAGCAAAAACAGCACGGCCCCAACGGCCAGATAGATGTGCAACGGATGCATGGGGCGAAGGTAGGAAAATGTAGGATATGGCCCATTACCAACTGCCTCGACCCCGTCTATTTTCATCTGGAGCAGGGCCGCCGTTGAATTTGCGAAACTTGTAGGTGAAGTTTAGCATGAAATATCGCTGCAGCACCAGATCCCGCACATCTTCGATGTAGGTAGAGGTCACATTTCGCTGGATACTTGTGTTTTGCTGAAGGGCATCAAATACCGAAACCGAAAACTCTCCTTGCTGATCGGGAAATATTTTCTTCCCCACGCTACCATTCCACAACCAAAAACTCTGGTCAAAGCCATCGGATAAGCCGGAAAATAGCTGATGAGTCACCTGACTGCGAACCACGATCCCTTTCCAGAAAATCAGATTCACTCGGGCAAATGAATTCTGGCTGTAAAACTGGGTGTTCAGTTCATCCCGAAGGGTGTTGACCACCTGGTTCATGTTGGCTCTTGATGACAGGGTAAAGTCTACGTTTTCGTTGATATTGCTGCTAAAGGTTAGCCCGAGCCCCATTCGGTAGTTGTTGGAGTAGTTAAAGGCATCGTTGATGAGGCTGGGTAGTCGGGTATAATTTCCCGACAGATCAATGTTCATATTGAGCTTCAGGGCCTCAATCTGCTTGCCATAGGTGACCGCAGCGTTGAGATCTATCTGGTTATCGAGGTTGACCGGCAGCCGCAGTTGTGCGCCCGGTTGCAGCACAATGTCTCTGACCACCCGGCTTTCCCCCTCGGCGATATAGGTCGCATCTCCCACAAAATTCTGCGTCACAGACCCCCGAATCACAGTGTATAGATTAGAAGAGGTCGCTGTATTGGTAGAGGAAAAACGCAACACTCCAAAGTGACGATAGCTCTGCTCCAGTTCCGGATTACCGGTTCTCAACTGCAGCGGATTGCTGTTATTTACCACATCCTGCAGCTGCGAAATGGATGGCGGATCTGTGTCGCTGCGATAGTAGAACCTCAGATTGTTGTTGTCGTTGATGTCCCAGCGCATGTAGGAGCGAGCCACAATGCCGCCAAAATCCGTCTGGGTGGTGAGCTCATTAGGAAATGTCTGGTCATTATCCAGACGAGCCAGTTGATAGCCAGCCGATACATAACCCACGAAATTCCCATCATCCAGGCTCACACGCAAGCCGGTTCCGATCTCGTGGCGGTCGCCGAAACTGGTGAACTCTGTCGTGCTGGCGTTCAGGAACGTGTAGTCCGCGGTGAGCCGCAGCGATGGCGGGCCGATCCGGGCCACGACCTCGTGCCGCCGCGGATCAAGGCCGTCGCGTTGCAGCCGGAAGCCGTAGATCACGTCCAGGTTCTGGGTGGGTGCCACATAGACCCGGCCCACCACATCCGAGAACCGTCCATCCAGGCCCGACTCCTCGGGAAACAGGTCGTCCTCGTCGAACCTGTAGCTCTGCCCAAGGAAGGTCTGCACCAGTTGCCCGCTGCGCCCGAACAGCGCCCACCGAACGCCATAGTTCACCCGTGTGCCGGTTTCGACCCGGTCATAGCCAACGAACCGGGATCGGCTGAACAGGTTGGTGTCGTCGAACTCCAGGTCGCGGCTGTCGTTGTTCGGGATGCGTTCCGGATTGCCGCCGGACGGTGCAGCGATGATCTGGGCGATCGGTTCGACCACCTCGGTGGTGCGCGCGCCGGCCCGCATGAACGGCCAGCGCCATTGCATGGTGGCCTGCGGATAGAACCGCCCGACCCGGCCGCTGA
>CAZLKP010000475.1:0-3290 GCA_964560095.1 uncultured Bacteroidia bacterium | reverse complement strand
GTGCTCAGTGCCCTGCTGTTTTTTCTGCTTCAGCTCATCCGCCATATCTATCTCATCATTGAGAGCAATCTCACGGCTGTGGGGTTCGAAAAGGGCTTCATTCTGGCCTATGCCTTTCTGCTGATTGCCTATTCTGTATTTTATTTTAGGTTTAGAAGTGGACTCCACAACCTGTTGTTTTTGTTGCCGGGCCTACTGGTCGGTGCATTGCTGATCTATCATCTGGTGGATGTCCTCTATGTCACCAGGGATCTGAAATTTTTCCATGGACTCGTGGAACAGGCGATGTCAGGCTACTTTTTCCTTCACATCGGAGGGGCTGTTTTCCTGCACCTGGCAGACCGGCTCACCAAGGGTTGGCAGACCTCCCACTGGGGGGTGTTGGGGGTGGGGATCCTGTCACTGGCCGGAACTGCTTATGCCCTGCTTCCTGCAGCACAAGACTGGCTCCATTCCGAACATATCTTCTTTGTGCAGATCCTGCTACACTTTTTCCCGCTGGTCAATGCCACTTTTCTGCAGCTCCAGTTTGGAAAAGTAAGCCTGGTGGTAACCCAAACCATCCAGTACATCGTGGCCATTGTGGTGAGTGTGGTGTTTTATCTGCTCATCGTTCAGGTGTTTGACTACTTCAATTTTGCCCTTAACTACCGGCGGATTCTGGAATTTATGACCTTCCTGCTGGGAATGATTGGATTCCGGATGCTTTATCAGGCCAATGAGAACCGCTTGCAGAAGTATTTCGTCACAAGCAAGCAGGAAAAAGAAACGCGGTTTAAAAATTTCATTGCCCGGATCCCTCAGTACACCAATGCAGAGCTCTTACACAAAGATACGCTGGGGGAAATCAGGCAGTACTTCCAGACCGAGCGGGGAGAATTCTGGTGGAGTGGAACGCCGGAAGACAGGGAAGCCACCTTTGGCGAGTCCCAGCACTACCGGCAGGTATATGAAATCCTGAACCAAAAAACAGCCAACTGGAGCAAAACCAAGGAAATCGAACAGTTGGAACTGGAAGATGACCTCGAAACATTCCTGCTGGATCTCGGCTACCACCTGGTGTGCCCGGTCACGGTGGACGAAGACAATTTTGCTCTTCTCATGCTAGGCCGGAAAAGACGTGGGGTGTATAACCTGGGAGATATCGAACTCATTTCTCAGCTCATCCAGCAAATTCAGCTCACACTGAATGTACTCCAGCTCGTCACACGGGAAAAAGAACTGATTCAGCAAACCTACGAAGCCAACCTCACCGCCCTTCGGTCTCAGATCAATCCGCATTTCCTCTTCAACACCCTCAACTCCATCGGGGAACTGGTCCATGAGTCTGCTGACCTGGCCGAGTCGGCAGTAGAAAAACTGGCCTTCATTTTCCGCTACACGCTCAAAAAATCCAGCCAAAATTTCGTACCGCTCAGCGAGGAAATAAAGCTGATCTCTACGTACCTGGATCTGGAAAAAATCCGCTTTGGTGAGCGGCTGGAAACACAAATCTCCGTTGCGCCGGATATCAAAGACACCAACATTCCGGCCTTTATTCTACAAACCCTGGTCGAAAACTGCATCAAACACGGCATCGCCAAGATCCTGCACAAAGGTCTCGTCTCTATAGAAGCTCGAAAAGAAGGCAACTGGCTGGCCTGTGATGTGTATGACAATGGCCCCGGCATTGATCTGTCAAGGATTTATAAAAGCACCGGACTGAGCAATTCGGTAGCTCGACTGGAAAACCTGTACGACCAGAAAAACCTGCTTCAGTTTGAAAACACCGGAGATGGAACACTGGTGCGAATGAAAATTCCATTAAAACAGCCCGGAGCTGTGGCAGAACCGGAATAGGCACGAGATTTGCGTTTTTGGTCTCTGCCCCAGATAACTATATTTTTTTACTCCGTAAGGTTTTTCAGTGTTCATTATTTCCGGGCATCAAATTTCTAGCTAATTTGACTGAATACGAATGACCTTTTTATCCCATCAAACATGTCTCAAAAGCTCAAAGTCCTGATTGCAGATGACGAACTCCCTGCTCGTAACAAAATGACTCGTCTGCTCAAGAAATTTGACAATGACGTTGAGTTGGTTCATGCCGCAGAAAACGGGCTGGATGCCCTGGAGCATATCCATACCCTGAAGCCTGATCTCGTTTTTCTTGACATAGAAATGCCTGGGCTCAATGGGCTTGAAGTCGCTGAAAATATCGAGTTGGACGAAATGCCTTCTGTTGTATTTGCCACCGCCTACAGCGAGCACGCCATCAAGGCATTTGAGCTCAATGCTATTGATTATCTACTGAAGCCCTTCAATGAGGAGCGGCTCAAAGCCACCATTGATAAGGTTGCTGAAAACCGCAGCGGAACAGCCCTCGATAAAAATAAGATCGCGGAGATCATCAAAAGCGAGCTAGCAGAAGACATCAAGGTGCCCTTCTCCAACAAGGTGCCTATTCCCACACGCGACCGATATAAGCTAGTCGATTATGAAGACGTGGTCTGCATTGAGGTAGAAGAAAGAAGCGTGAGACTCTGGACACCGGAGCGCTCTTATCTGCTCAATCACACCCTCGATACTTTTGAGCGCAAACTACCCGATGAAAAGTTTTTCCGGGTCAACAGATCCTGCATCATCGGCCTGGGCCATGTTAAAGAAATTGTGATCTGGTTTGGAAACCGGTTCAAAATCATCCTCAGCAACGACAAGGAAGTGATTTCTTCCCGCGAAAAATCCAAAATCCTCAAGCAGGTGCTCAAGTTTTAGGCACCTGTCTCTGTCGTTGCCACTTTCTCAGGATCGGGTAGGCAAATACCGCCGCAAGAATCATCAGAGACCCTCCATAAAACGGAGGGTTCAGTTCTTCGTATTCCCGGTATAGCCACGCGGCTAGCAAGATGGCATAAATTGGCTCTAGGTTAATGAGCAAGTTGCTGGCAAAAGCAGTCAAATGACGCAGAGCCCGCATATTCAGGGAGTAGGCGAACGTGGTACACAGCAACGCCAGCACCACCAACCAAAGCCAGTCGTAGCCCACCGGGATCCAGGCTCCGTCTGAATAGGAGGTCTGACGATAGAATGGCAGGATCATGCTGAGAAACACCACGCCGGCGCCAAATTCGACCAGAACCATGCTGTACACATTGAAGGACCGGACCACGACGGCTTTGTTCCAGACGGAGGCTGTAGCCACAACAATCGCAGAAACCAGCCCAACAATGATACCAGCATACATCCCCTCCCCGCCAAACCTGAAAATCATGGCCAGCCCACCGATGACCATCAGGCCCAATACAAGTTCT
>CAZLKP010000474.1:0-3296 GCA_964560095.1 uncultured Bacteroidia bacterium | reverse complement strand
AATCGTACAGAACAAACTGCACTACGCTGCGCATGGCAATACGGCCAGCGAGGTCATCTACCTGCGGGTGCTTAACAACCTCGTGGCGGCCTACTTTGACCTGGCAGAATTGAACGCCATTGAAGAACGGGAAATGCGCATGGCCGACTATGTACGCGAGTTGGATACCATCCTGGCTTCTGCGGGGCGCAAAGTTTTAGATAATGCCGGCAAAGTATCGAGTGTGCAGGCCAAAGAAAAGGCGAAGGCAGAATACAAAAAGTATAAAGCCAAAACGCTGAGTGAGGTGGAAAAGGAGTATTTGGAGACGATTCCGAACTTGGAAAAGAAAGTTAAAAAAAAGGGCAAGAATGAGTAGAGCAGGTTTTGTCTATATCATGACTAACAAGAATAAAACCACCCTATATATTGGTGTCACCAACGATTTGTGCCGTAGGATTTACGAACACAAAAATCATCTGGTGAAAAATGCATTCACCGATAAATATAATCTGGAATACTGCATTTATTATGAAGAGTACCCCTACTTTGACTTGGCCATAAAGCGAGAAAAAGAGCTTAAAAAGTGGAACCGCCAAAAGAAGGAGGCACTCATCAACAAGAAGAACCCTGAATGGAAGGTACTAGCGACTGAAAAGGGATTTATGCATGAACAGGTTCCTTTCGTACAGCAAGTGGCAGACCTACTAAGAGAATTGGAGGAAAACCAGGAGATTCCTCCCTGCAGTGGAAATGACACTCCTTCTTGATTTGCAGGGGATTAATTCTAGGCTGAAGATTCCTCCCTTCGGTCGGAATGACAACTCGCTTTGCGGGGAAGAGTAGGCATAAGCGAGCGGCTCTCTGCAGCCGCTAGCTTATGCCACTCCAAAAAAAAGAGCGTCATTTCGAGCGAAGCGAGAAACCTAAAACATAAAAAAAGAAGCAAAAAAAGTGGCAGACCTACTAAGAGAATTGGAGGAAAACCAGGAGATTCCTCCCTGCAGTGGAAATGTGCTTCCCCACAAAATTCTTCTTATCTTAATTAACAAACCAAATCTAAAACCAAACCAATCTGACCATGAAACACCTGTCTCTCCTCCTGCTTCTGGCCCTGGCCTTCGCCTGTACACCCGCCAATGAAGGTGGCGATGAACCCGAAGCATCCACCACCACCGAAGTCGAGTCCGCAGAAGAAACCATCACCTACCAACCCATCTACAACGATGAGGATCTGATTGCCACCGCGGTACTGGCAGCTCCCGTGGCCAGCCGGGAAAACTGCACCGTGATTGGCTACAATATGAAAGGGGAGTTTGTCACCTTTAAGGAGGGTACCAACGAATTCATCTGCCTGGCGGATGATCCCAAAAAGAAAGGCTTCAACGCCGCTTGCTACCACAAGGATCTGGAACCCTTCATGGCGCGCGGCCGGGCCCTCAAAGCCGAAGGCAAATCCGCTACCGAAATCTTCGACATCCGCGAAGCCGAAGCTAAAGCCGGCACCCTCGACATGGGCAAACAGGGCTCTACCCTCCACATCCTCTACGGACCCGAGGCCAGCTACGATCCCGCATCCGGCACGGTCAAGGATGCCATCTACCGCTATGTGGTCTACATCCCTTTTGCCACCGCCGAATCCACCGGCCTGCCCGAGCAACCAATCGCCCCTAATCATCCGTGGATTATGAATCCGGGCACGCACCGGGCGCATATTATGATATCGCCGGTTAATGGAGAATGACTACTTAGAGACCGAAGTGAACGGAGAGACCGAAGTGACCGAAGAGAACGAAATGACTTAGTGATATGCTTAAGTAGGCACTTCGTTCCCTAAAGTCACTCCAGTCTCTCCGTTCTCCTCTGGTCGCCGAAACGCAGTGAAGGAGACAAGTCTCTGCGTTCTCTAAAGTCACTTCCGTCACTAAAGTCACCCACACCGGGGTAACAATCCCTCCGAAGTGCTGATACTTGTAATAATTAGAAAAATGCGATAATTTAAAACCACCAAACCCAATTTACAGCGTCATGGGTACCAACCGATACCTAAACCACCTGCTAACCTGCGCCCTCCTGCTGTGCGCACCCCTTCTTGCCCAGGCACAGGACGAGTCGGCCATTCGTACTCCTCCCATTCGCATTACACTGATTTCACCCCAACCTGAGGATACCCTGTGTGCTGCCACCCCTCAGTTTTCTTGGAGCGCCACCGCCCTGCCGGCCAACGCCCATTTCCAATTTGAAATGTACGATGTACAGACATCCAATACGGCCCGACTGAATCAGTTGCCCATTTGGCAAGCCCAATCGAAGCAATCCGTTTACCGGCCCCAACCCGGGACCCTCCCAATCGAGCAAGGTAAACCCTACGCCTGGCGGGTAACCACCATCCAAAATGGACAAACCACCGGCATCAGCGATGCTCACAGCTTCCACTACGGTTGTCCGACCCCAGAAAAAAACATCCCAGTTACCACGTCCACGACACCCTACTGCCGCATGGGATCACCCCAGGCACCACCCACTTATCAAATGACCGACCAAACCCTGGCTTTTTACTTTACCCAGCGGTACCCCAACGACACCCTTCGCCTACATGTGTACAACGATTCCGGTAATCTGCTTTCGCAAAAAACCCTGCAGACCAACCCCGGTAACAATTACATGCGCTTTTCCACCAGCGAACTGGGACTGGATGCCGAGAGCAAAGAACCGCTCTCACTCATCCTGACGGCCAACTTTCAAGAGCCCCTGGCTCTGCGGTTGGAACAGCGTTAACCCTTTTAAACCGTAGCCATGAGGCTTGTCAAACAGAACCCAACCCGTCTGTTCTCCCTATTGCTGTTGTTTGTCCTGGCCGATTTCAGTGCCTGGATGGGCGGATTTCGCTTGCAAAATGGAGGCCCCGGCTCCCCCGAGGTGCAGTCCTTCAAAGCAGCCGACATCACCGACCTTGTAAATCCCTTTACCGGTGATTTCTCCTACAACATTCAATTGCTCGATGTGGGGGGCTATCCCGTCAATTTGTCGTACTCTTCCACTGTGAGTCCGGAACAGGAAGCTTCCTGGGTTGGCCTGGGCTGGAACCTCAATGCCGGCAGCATCAACCGCAACCTGCGCGGCCTGCCCGACGACTTCAATGGGGATGAAATCAGCCGTACGCAGTCTATCGCACCCAACACCACCATCGGCAACAGCATGGCCTTCAGCGGAGAGCTGGCCGGAGCCGAATTCCTGAAAGGAATAACTCTTACCGCCTCCCAAAGCATCGGTTTCCAGTACAACAACTACCAGGGCTGGGATTACACCGTAGGGTC
>CAZLKP010000473.1:0-3309 GCA_964560095.1 uncultured Bacteroidia bacterium | reverse complement strand
GTATGGCGTGAAATTCACAGACCTGGGACCATTCCGGGCGATAAGGTATGATGCACTGCTGGAGATTGACATGCAGGACAAGACTTTTGGCTGGACGGTGGAGATGCAGGTGAAAGCTGCCAAACGAAAAATGAGGTGCACGGAAGTACCAGTGACATACCGCCAGCGCATCGGCGTATCTAAGGTTACTGGGACTGTGAAAGGCAGCATCATGGCCGGATACAAAATCCTTTGGACGATTTTTAAGCTGCGTTAACCCGGAGTTTATTATCTTTATGCCTTGATTTACAAATCATTGCTTTTTGACTTAGCGCGTTCTGTACGGGTTAATTAATGAACATAAGCACAGTGACGCTAATAATAAACATGCTGGAATATCTGGTCTTTGGGGTATATGGTGTTGCCCTTGTCCTGATCGTTATATACAGTTTGGGGCAACTTCACCTCGTCGTGACTTTCCTACGAAATCGCCAGGAATTCAAAGCTGAACCTCCATTGGAAGGGGATGATGTGCCCTTTGTGACCATTCAACTTCCCATCTTCAATGAGCTCTATGTGGTAGAGCGCCTGCTGGATGCCATGGCTGCCCTAGACTATCCAAAGGATAAATATGAGATCCAGCTTCTCGACGACTCCAATGATGAAACCGTGGAGGTCGCAGCCAGAAAAATTGAAGAACTTAGGGCTGAGGGAGTCGATGCTCAGCACATCCGCCGACCCGTGCGGAAAGGATTTAAAGCTGGGGCTCTGGCCTACGGGATGGATCTTGCCAAAGGTGATTATCTGGCCATCTTCGATGCTGATTTTCTTCCCCGCCCCAATTTTCTGCGGGCTATGATGAGCAACTTTACCGACCCTAATATCGGTGTGGTACAGGCTCGCTGGGAACATATCAATGGGCACTATTCGATGTTCACCGAAGCCCAGGCCTTCCATCTTGATGCTCATTTCACCATTGAGCAATTCAGCAGAGATCGTGGAGGCTACTACATGAATTTCAATGGCACGGCCGGTGTCTGGCGAAAGGAAACCATCATTGATGCCGGGGGATGGGAAGAAGATACCCTCACCGAAGATCTGGATCTCAGCTACCGAGCTCAAATCAAAGGCTGGAAGTTCCGCTATGTAGATGAAATCGGGGCTCCTGCCGAACTGCCCGCAGAGATGGGTGCCATCAAATCTCAGCAATATCGCTGGATGAAAGGCGGCGCAGAAGTCGCCCGGAAAATGCTGATCACCCTCTGGAAGTCCAATGCTCCTTTGATTCGCAAATTTCACGGCACCGTTCACCTGTTGAGCAGCTCTGTGTTTGTGCTGGTGTTGATGCTCGGTGCTACCAGTGTGCCTCTGCTCATCATGAAGCACACCACCATGGCCGGGAACCTGGACGTGATGATCGCACCTGTCATTGCTCTGCTGATCAGTTTTGTGATTCTCGGGATGCTCTACATGGTCACTTTTGTATGGCGGGAGCACAGTGCCGGTGCAGGATTCCGCCGCTTTCTGAAGCACTACATTCCTTTTCTCTCACTTTCCATGGGGTTGTCTCTACACAACACCATCGCCGTTTTTCAGGGCTTCAGTGGTAAGCGCACACCGTTTGTCAGAACGCCAAAGTTTAACCTGAAAGAAAAAAAGGATCAGTGGAAAGCCGTCAAATATCGAAACGCCAAAGTGAACCCTTCCGTTTATGCGGAGCTCTTTCTCATGTTGTATTTCTGCTCCGGGATCGTGCTGGCGATTCACTTTCGCGATTTTAGCATTTTACCTTTTCTGATGATGCAGGCCTTTGGTTTTGGTGCCGTAGGCATCGCCAGTTTTCGTCATGCTCTCGCAAGGTAGAGACAACCAACAAGTCCCCATATGAAAAAGCTCCGGAATCGTATGGATCCCAGAGCTTTTTTTCGTGGCGAACCCGGTATGATCAGCGCAAAAACTTGCCAAGCATCCCGCCAATATCGTCGAGCATGGAGCCATCTCCGTCCTGATCGAGCAGGGCAGTAAGCATATCCATGGCACCACCTGCCTGGGACTGTGCCTGGTTCTTTTCCCCAGCCAGCAACCCGGCAAGATCCTCCACACCAAGGCCTCGTTGGCGTTTTTGGCGACCGAGCTGCCCCATGACGATGGGAGCCAGATTTTCGAGCAGGCTACCAGCCTGATTAGAGTTGAGACCAGTCATTTTGCCCAGCCCGGCCTCAACACCGGGACGTTTGTTTCCAAATACATGACCCAAAATGGCGCCCCCAGGCCCGTTGTCGGAGCTACCCAAGAAACCCGAAAGGTTATCCAGGATACCTCCATCGTGATCTTTTTCCAGTGCATTAGCCAGGGATGCAGCACCATCCTGAGATTGGGTGTTACGGGCCATGGCTCCGATAATCATGGGAAGAGCTGCACTGATGGCAGAAGAAGTGGTGTTTTTATCAGCGCCGAGCTGGCCGGCGAGGCCTTCCAGGGCGGGTCCGGAGATTTGTGAAGCTAGCGTTTCGAGAAGAGACATGTTGTTCTATTTCAAGTGGAAAAACAAATAAGCAAAATTGGGAAGGGAAAAATGCCATCCGGTCACATAAAAAAAGAGAACTTAATAAAAACAGACAAGTCATTTCCTGCTTAAAAGGATTTGTTTCTTTACAACATGACTTTCATTTATTATTTGGAACTCATCGGTACGGCGATTTTCGCCATGTCCGGATTTCTCGTGGCTGGCGAAAAACGCTTTGACCTGTTTGGAGCCTTGGTTGTAGCCTTTGTTACCTCTATTGGAGGAGGGACGCTCAGAGATTTACTCATCGGTAGCACACCGGTAGGTTGGATGCAGAACATCTGGTATCCCGCAGTGATCGGGAGCGGTGTATTGGCTGCTTGGATTCTGGGGAAACGCATCCGCTTCCTACAGAAAACAATGTTTCTGTTTGACACCATAGCCATTGCGCTCTTCACCATCCTTGGTCTCGAAAAGACCCTGGCCTATGGTCTCCACCCGGTTATCGCGATCATGATGGGTACTGTGTCGGCGGTATTCGGCGGCGTGGTGAGGGATGTGCTGGTAAACAGGGTGCCCTTGGTCTTTCGGGAGGAGCTCTATGCAACGGCCTGTCTGATGGGCGCTGTGCTATATGTGTTCCTGGATATCACCAACATCCCCAATCCTATCACGGTGCTGTCCGCGGTGATCTTCATTGCTGTGATCCGTACACTGGCTGTGCTGAAAGGGTGGCACCTGCCCAAGGTGATGCACCCCGTCGGCGGCAGGCCCTTGCTGGAGCACGTGGTGCGGGCGGCGCTCGATCTACAGCCCGCCGCCCT
>CAZLKP010000472.1:0-3311 GCA_964560095.1 uncultured Bacteroidia bacterium | reverse complement strand
ATTGTAGCGGCAGCGGAGCTTTCCGACCGCTATATCTCAGACCGCTTTCTGCCCGACAAGGCCATCGACCTCATTGATGAAGGAGCGGCAAGGTTGCGCCTGGAAACGGATTCCCTGCCCCAGGAGCTGGATGAAATCGAGCGCAGGCTTCGTCACCTGGAGATTGAGCGGGAGGCACTGAAGCGGGAAAAAGAGGAAGTGCGCCTCAAAGAAGTCGAAGAACAAATCGCCAATCTTCAGGAAGATGCCAAAGGCTTCCGGGAACGCTGGGAGGCGGAGAAAGAGATTCACCGGAAGATCTCCAGTAGCAAAGAGGAGATCGAGAAAATGCGCTTCGAAGCTGAACGTGCAGAGCGCGAAGGGCGCTATGGTGATGCTTCTGAATTGCTTTACGGCCTCATTCCGAAAGTCGAAGAGAAGGTCAAAACGCTGCAGGAAGAGTTGGCCCAGTCTGACAAGCGCCTGCTGAAAGAGGAAGTCGATGCGGAAGACATTGCTGAAATCATCTCTAAATGGACCGGGATTCCGGTATCCAAGATGGTGGAAAGTGAGCGGCAGAAGCTCCTGCGCCTTGAAGACGAATTGCACAATCGGGTCGTTGGTCAGGAGGAAGCCATCCAGGCGGTGTCTGATGCCATCCGACGTAGCCGTGCAGGTCTGCAGGACCCCAATCGTCCCATTGGTAGCTTTATTTTCCTGGGCTCAACCGGAGTTGGAAAGACTGAACTGGCCAAGGCCCTGGCCCAATACCTTTTCGATGATGAGAAGAACATGGTTCGGATCGACATGTCGGAGTACCAGGAGAAGCATTCTGTGAGTCGATTGGTCGGAGCTCCTCCCGGATATGTCGGCTACGACGAAGGAGGACAGCTCACCGAGGCGGTACGACGCAGGCCTTACTCTGTCGTTCTGCTCGACGAAATTGAAAAAGCTCACCCGGATGTGTTCAACATCCTGTTGCAGGTGCTGGATGATGGGCGCCTTACTGACAATAAAGGTCGGGTGGTGAATTTCAAAAACACCATCGTGATCATGACCTCCAACCTGGGGTCGCAGTATATCCAGCAGACCTTTGAGGAACTGACGGATGACAACAAAGACGCCCTCATGGTGATGGTGAAGGAGAATGTCCTGGACATGCTCAAGACCCATCTCCGTCCGGAATTCATCAACCGGATTGATGAGGCCATCGTCTTTGCGCCGCTGACCGAGGCTGATATGAAGGACATTGTCCGGATTCAGATCCGTGGATTGCAGCGAAAGATGGAGGAACTCGGGGTGGAACTCAGCTTTGAGGAAAGTGCGCTTGATCTCATAACCACTCTGGGATACGATCCGCAGTTTGGGGCCAGACCAGTGAAGCGGATTTTACAGAAGGAGGTCGTAAACCAGCTTTCCAGGGAGATTTTGGCAGGGACCATTACCCGTGATCAGGCTATCAAAGTAGTGGAACAAAGTGGGATGATCCGCTTTGAGCAGGTGGAGAAGAGTGAGAAGGTCTGATTGATGGATCGACAATTGGGCAGGAGGTTTGAATCAGGCCTTCTGCTCGATTTTTTATACGAGTTTTTGAGGGATAGTCACTCAATCGAGGTCTCCCCCTTTTCTGTCCAAAGGATGGGGACCGCCTCAGTTTGCGGCAAAGCCTAGTCTCCCGATTGCTCCGGGTGCTTTGCCGGATCGTACATTAAATACGACATCTTGATACCGGTTTGTTCATCTTCATATCTGTCATACACCTCAAAATGGACTTTCCGGTACATAAGCTCTGCCTTTCTGTTGGTGGTTTCGATCATGATCGGGAGGTTCCGTTTGGCGGAGCAGTTGCGAAGAAAGTCGATCATTTCCTTGAGTCCGTGCAGACCCTTTTGTTCCAGATGCTGCGCTAAAAACCACACGTGAATGTATTTTTTGACAGGATGATTGTTTCTGGCCTTGCCCAGCCTTTTCTCGAGTTGTGAAATCGACCATGCCCGTTTCAATCCAATCGTCACCCAGGCCATGGAGAGGTAATTCAGCCAGTCGCGCCAGGACTTTTTCTGCTCCCCTTTCACGTAATACAGGGCGATGGTCATTTTATCCGTGGAGGTGATGAGACCATCATTCCTTTTTGACAGATGATAGGCGTAGTGGACCAGCTTTCTAAGCCGCTGATACTGATTGTCACAGGGATGATTCGTAACCACCATCAGGTGTTCATTATCCAGAAAGCGGCTGGTGATCAGGTCGATGTACCAGTCATCGATGTTGCGTTCGGGGGGCTGTACTGGTGTTGGTTGTTGGGCAGTATCGGTGGGCATGTGAGTATCAGCCATAGGTGAGGAATTGGTAATATGGACCGAAACGACAAGTTAATTTCGACACTGAGGCGATAAATCCCTAACATACGCACGGATGAACATGAATGCTGGGAAGTCTTCCATGCACTTTTGCTTTCCCCAAGGTACTAAAACAAGGTGAATTCCACCCATTCTGGTATGGCCAGGTATTCATCCATTCGGCTTCTTAGGGCCCGATTTTTTTTCTCTGGCCAGTCGTTCAAAATGCCTTCTCCAATAACTTTGGCATATCCGTTTCCGCGAAATTCGACCTTAGCCAATCGGCGCAATTGGCGAATGACCCAGGCTTCGAGCGAAAACCGGTCTTTTTGTTTTGTCAGCATTCGCAGCGAAGCATCGGCAAGATAGGGTAGAATGGAATAATTTTCCTGTTTGTAATGCGCCAGCATGGCCAGGATTCGGCCAAAGAGCTGTAGCTCCAGGCCTTCGTCGGGGCCAAATTCATTCAGCAAGGGAGTCAATGCCTGGATACAGGCTCCTATGTCGCCATGTGATTCATGAACCCGTGCCTGCCAAAACAGGGATTCCAGATGCTGAAGTAGCGTGACTTGGCGACGATACACGGCCATGCTGCGGCGCAATTCCGCCAGTTTGTCATGAATCTGATCCAGATTATTTTGGCGGATCAGCCAGGGGATTTCAAACAGAAAGGCGTCCAGCTCCACCCGGGCGATTACATTTCGTGGCGCTTTTTTGAGTTTTTCGGGAAAATCTCTGAAAAAAGTTAGCCATTCTTCAAAATCCTCAGCCTGATCATACAGCCTAAGGTTCAGAATCCGGCTGTACACATCCACATAGTCATAGGGGTATTCCTCCCGATATCGTTCATTTTGATCCATGACCTCAATGAGGCGTTCATTCGCTTCCAACTCCTTTTGCTGATCCTGAACCAATCGGTAATACAGGGCATAAATCATCCAGTAGTGTCGGGTGGCCTGAAAAGACATGGGCACCGTTTCGGAGGCAAGGAAA
>CAZLKP010000471.1:0-3313 GCA_964560095.1 uncultured Bacteroidia bacterium | reverse complement strand
AGCTGATTGCCATTGAAGACCTGCAAGTCGCGCTGGTTGCCGTAGGGCGTGGTCAGGAAAGCCACGGCGTATTGCTTCAGATTTTGCGGGTCTAAAGCCAGGCCAAAGACGTCGTTTTCTCCCTCATTGAAGTCCCGCCGCAGATCTTGGGCCCGAACGCCTTTGCGCCCCATCGAATCGGTGCAGAAGGCCCCCAGATAAAGATTCTTATCGTCGTAGAGAAAGCGCACTTCCGTGGGATGGGACACCTCTCCGCCTTGCCTCGGCTCGGTGCGAAAGAAGCCCTTGACCGGCTCGGCCTGCTGCCAGGCAGCTTCCTGTAACCGCCCGTCGATGCGTAGCTCGCTCTGGGTGCGCCTGGCCCGTACTACCGGCGGGGTATCCGGCGGAGGGAAGTTTTCCTGCGCCTGTAGCGATGTGGCTGCTGCCCAAAATAGCCCGCCCAACCCGAGGAGAACTACGATGTGCTTCACCAGGCCAACTGACTATCAAACCGCAACAGCACCCGCGTGCTACCCGCTTCGGCCACCGTCGGACTGCGATGCAGCACGGCGGGTCCGTCATTGGGCTCGTACATCGCGCCTTTGAGGATCGCTACCTCGAAGGGGCCACACTGCTGCACCTGGCTCTGGTCGCGCACCCGGGCTTCGTTGCTGGGCTCGTGCATACGGTCCCAATTGACGTAGCGATCGGGTACCCAAAGTGTTCCTGGTCCCAGGTACGTACACAGCAGGCGCAGCTCAATGGCATCGGTGTGAAAGAGGCGGCACATGTCGTGTTGGACCAGGCCGAAGAATACCCGCAGGCGCGGCGAGTTAGCCAATGAAGCAAAGGCCGTGGCCAACGCTCCCACGTCGGTGCAGAGGCGGTCAAAACCAGCTTCGTTTCCCCGACAAAAGGGAGCAAGATGGTCAGACAGGCGGTAGGCCAATAGATTGGCCTCCACGCTATCTTGAAAAGGCTCCAACGTGGGCTGGAGCTGGCTCAACGCTTCCAGGAAGCGTGTGATCGCCGCGTCCTGCTGACGGGGCCAATGCACCAGATTGTACTGCGGTTCAAGGATGGCGGACATCTCGTCCCAACTGTGACCCAGTCGGTGGCGGGTCATGGAAGAAGGTTGGACTTTAGGGTTCATCAAAAAGAGTTATTGGAGAGAAAAGGACGAGAAAAATTCAGGCCGGAAAAGGGTCAGCGAAAACCCAGCCTGCTTGCATCCGATCTAGTTCTGCTTCATCCAGCAGACAGGCGTCCAGCTCAGCCCGGATGGCGGCTTCGTCCATGTCCTGCCCGATGAGCACCAGTTCCTGCATGCGGTCGCCAAACTGCCGGGTCCAGCAGCTTTCGATCACTTTCATGTTGGCTACATAAGCAGGGTGCTGCAGGCGCTGGGCAGGGGGCATGCTGTCCCACCATACCCCGGCCTTGCTGGCTTCCACCGAGTAGCCGGCCTGCGACCAGTTCCAGGCTACATCGGGGCGAGAGGCGATCCAAAACAGTCCTTTGCTGCGCAAAATTGACGGATGCCAGCCCTTGGTGACGTAGCGGTACAATCGCTCGGGTTGAAAGGGTCGTCGGGCCTGATACACAAAGGAGCTAATGCCGTATTCCTCCGTTTCAGGGGTATGTTCTCCGGCTTCCAGTTCCTGGATCCAGCCAGCTGATTGGGAGGCCTGTTCAAAGTCGAAAAGGCCGGTGTCGATGATTTCATTCAAATCCACCTGGCTGCGGGTGGTGCGGATGATCTTGGCTGTGCGGTTGAAGCTGCGCAACACGGCTTCGAGGTTGTCCACTTCCTCAGCGGGCACCAGGTCGGTTTTGTTGAGCAGGATTACGTCGGCAAACTCCATCTGATCGGTGAGCAGGTTGACGATGGTGCGCTGGTCCTGGGCGTCATCGTTCAGGCCACGCTGGTGGATGGTGTCGCGGCTGTCGAAGTCCTTCCAGAAGTTGAACGCATCGACCACGGTAACCATGGTGTCGAGCCGGGAAAAGCGACGCAGGTCAATGCTGCCATCCTCGGTGGCAAAGGTGAAGGTCTGGGCCACAGGTATCGGTTCGGAGATGCCGGTGCTTTCGATTACCAGGTAATCGAAACGGTCTTCGCGGGCCAGCTTTTCGACCTCAATCATGAGGTCTTCGCGCAAGGTGCAGCAGATGCAACCGTTAGACATCTCGACCAATTTCTCCTCGGTGCGCGAGAGTACATCTTGTTGCTCCACGAATTGCGCATCGACGTTGACCTCGCTCATGTCGTTGACGATTACGGCTACTTTGAGACCCTGCTTGTTGTGCAGGATGTGGTTGAGCAGGGTGGTCTTTCCGGCGCCAAGAAATCCGGAGAGGACGGTTACGGGTAACTTCTGCATATAAAATCAGGCTGTTGGGTTAAGGGAATGTTAAATGCAACACTGTTGCAAAAAAGGGGAAAATCCCTGTCAATTCCAACCCTATTCCGCCCCCCGATGCGCTCACTCACTGGGGGTCAGGATGGGAATCTTTACCATGCTATATCGAGTAGATGCAGGCGCCACTGATAATGGTAGGTTTTTCGAAGGGTTTTGAGATAAACCCGACCGAATGAGAAAGGTCTTGTTTGATGGAATCTTTGATGACTGAAAACTGAAAGTCAGTGGTATCGCTCCGGTCCTCAAAGTCCACCTCTTGTTCAAGGAATGTCTCACTTGGCAGGGGGCTCAAGCTATGGTACTCCCCTGAATTGGTTGGGCTAAAATACAGGGTAAGGGTATCGTTGCTCATGTCATTGAGGGTGGAAGCATGCCTCCACTCATTGGTTCCCATCAGATGAAAATTCACGTTACCTTGTAGCAGGGGCGGTTTGGGGCCGTCCTTCATGACAAAATCAAACCATTCCACCGATAGGTTCCTGAAATTGACTGAGGCCGCTACGGAATCAACCTGGTAGCCTCCGACTTCCCGGCTCGGATACAATTGTGCGCCTGCGTGGGTGTAAGGACCGATGACCAGCTTCGGAAAAAGCGACATCCGCCTTCTGCTGTTGCCGCGCCCTGGCATACACCTCGAAGGGGATGAATATGCCGTTTCTGAAATCTTCATTAAAAGGGAGCCGGATGGAGTCGAGGTAAGAGAGGGTTTCCTGGTAAGCTCCAGCCGCCAAGGCCAGGTTCATCTTGCTCCTCACAGGAAGCTCTTCACCCCAGATTGCCAAGGAGTCGCGCATTTGTTGGGCCAGCCCGGGCAGCGATTGCGCCAGGGTAGTGCTATCGGCATAGTTGGCGGCTGGGAAATAGAATTGCTGGGCCGTCAGGGGGACGGAGCAAAATGTAAAGAGAAG
>CAZLKP010000470.1:0-3319 GCA_964560095.1 uncultured Bacteroidia bacterium | reverse complement strand
TTTCATCCTGCGGTCCATTGAAAAGGCCGGTTACAGACCCGGTGAGGATATCTTCCTGGCCTTGGATGTGGCCAGCTCTGAATTCTACGATAAGGAGAAAGGCAAATACGTGATGATGCATTCCACTGGAGATGAACTCACTTCTTCAGAGCTTGTGGATATGTGGAAAGACTGGTCAAATCGCTATCCAATCATTTCGATTGAGGATGGTTGTGATGAAAACGACTGGGACGGCTGGAAAGTCCTCACCGACGCGATCGGCGACAAGGTTCAGCTTGTAGGAGATGACTTGTTTGTGACCAATGTAGACTTTCTCAGAAAGGGGATCAACATGGGCGTAGCCAACTCTATTCTGGTGAAGGTAAATCAGATTGGATCGCTCACTGAAACCATTGAGGCTGTTTCAATGGCTACCCGCTCCAGCTACACCAGTATTATGTCTCATCGCTCCGGAGAAACCGAAGATGTCACCATCGCTGATTTGGCCGTGGCTCTCAATACTGGCCAGATCAAAACTGGATCTGCCTCCCGCTCCGACAGAATTGCGAAATACAATCAGCTCCTTCGGATTGAGGAAGAACTGGGAGATACAGCGGTATATGCAGGAGAGTTGTTTAAATATGTATAATCGCCCATAATGGTTTTCGGTGATCTCAGGGATCATAACCAAGGAAAAGGCGCTTTGAACACGTTCAAAGCGCCTTTGTTTCATTTGATGATGCCATGTTAATCAGAAATAATTTCATGTATCTGATCAACAGGAATTTCTAGCAGATCTGAAATCTGTTCGCGCGTGAATCCTTTTTTTGTAAGTGATTGTATGATCGACTTCAGTGCTAGTTGTTTTCCCTGCTCAAGTCCCTGCTCAAGTCCCTGCTCAAGTCCCTGCTCAAGTCCCTGCTCAAGTCCTTCCTCAAGTCCTTGCTCAAGTCCCTTACGGTGTCCTTCTTCAAGTACCATTCTCTTCAATTCCTCATCTACTCGTTCGATAATTCCTCTTGCCATGGTTTCATCAGTTAGGTGGATAATGTGTTGGTCAAGTTGGTGGTTCATTTCAGGGCGATCGAATCTGACATAGTTGGTAATAAATCTTGAAAGTCGGATGATGATCTGTTTGTCATACCCTGCATGAAACAAGTTACGAAAAAGCTTGATTTTATGTTCCAGTAATGACCTGTCGGATAGGTTTTGGTGTTTTGCCGCGTCCCAGGCTGTTTTCAAAATAATACTAAAGGGGTTGTCGGGCTGATCGAATGTTGCCTCAGGTTTATCCAGAAGTTTATACGAATAAAATTCATACAATATCCGTGAGCGAAATCCTCTCTCCTCATATTGTTGAGGTAAATAGTCTTGCTTGCTATCAGTGAGGACCACAAGTGGTTCTACCTGAATATTGTATCGGTCCAGAATCCTGTAATAGTACTGAAACATTCTTTTTTCAAATGCCTTATCCGGATAGCCCTGTATTTCAATATGGACAAGGATCCAACGGTCCTCTCCGGAACGAAGGCCTACTTTTACCAGTTTGTCGGCACGGCGATTTTTTCCTTCAGCATCTGGCACCAGTTTTTGGAGCTCCTTATCGAGAAATTCAATCCGCGAAAAATCAAAATGCGATAATTGCTCCTTGTAAAACCACGCCATCATCTCTGGGAAAAAATCCTCGATAATTCCCTTCCAAAGTGTATCTCGATATATCATGGAAGCAAACTCCATGCTGTACCAGAAAAGGTAAAACACAATTTTTCCTATTTGCTCAAAGCATATTAGCCAGTGTTGCCAGGCACCGATTCAAGGAGGCATTTTCCCATGAAATTGCTCAATCTCCATTTCGTGATTCTGTGCTGTTTTTCTCGATTCCTTTGCTATATTGGAATAACATCTCCCTTCAATAATCCCCATATGCGAATCAATCAAATTGTAAACCGGCAAAATGCGCTGGTTTTTCTTTTGGCTTTTTCCCTGATTCCCCCGCTCATGGCTCAGGATTGTGTGCCCGTGGCCGTCGCAAAGGAATCGGTTGTCATCTCCGGCATTTGGTCTCAGCAAGGCGAAACAGGTGGCTATACCAGTTACCTTCGGCTGAAAAGTGAAGCTCAGACCACCTACAACCTGGCTGTGTCTTCTCTCATCGATGCCCATTCCTCCCGGTCGATTCCCAATTCAGGCGTGAACTTATCTACCTCAGTGCTGAACATGGAACCCGGGGTCACACAGGAAGTGAAAATCACCGTCCCCAGCGTGCCTGGTGCGGGTCATTATGAAGGCTTGATTCAGGTGACGCAAGCCAATTTGCCAAATGCCTGTGTGAGAGAGATTCCCCTGATTCTTGATCTCAAAGTGCCAAATCAGGTATCTCTGCTGGATGCAGATGCGTCTTTGACCATCAAAACAGTAGAAAAATCCTGGATGATGAAACTGCTTCCCAAAAAGATTCGACAGCATGGACTGTTTGTCAGGGTAGAGAATGCTGGCCCGACAACTATTTCATTCGAAACATTCTCTCTCTCCCTGAAAGGCGTCAACACCCAGCATTCCCTGAGCAAAGAGGATGTTGTCTGGGAAAATCCTAACGAAGTCATTCCTTCCGGCGGCATCGCGACCATGCGTTTTTCTTTTACCCAAGAAGCGCTGAATGCTCTCCAGCCTGATGCGTACACAGGCGCCCTTCGCCTCCATCCCAAACAATATCCCAACGCGCTTCCGATCGGCATTATGATGTATGCACGAACAGGGGTGCTGGGAGCGCTCCTGGCTCTGCTGTTGGGGATCCTGGTCGGCCGAATGCTCAAATCGGTCAACAACAACCAGGAACAAATGGAACTCATGGCGAAATTTGTGCCCATCAGAGACGGAATCCGCGAAATCACAGATGAGGTCGCACGGAGAAAGTTGTTGGCAGAAGCCGATCAGGTAGAAGCCAGTATCAATAAAATCAAAGGTGCTGAAGATGCTGCAAAGGTGGAAGCGGAATTAGAGCCACTGGATTGGAAGGTGACTCAAATGAAAGTGCTGGTAGACACCTATGCCCAGCTCGCCGAAAAGTTCGTTTCCAGACAAGTGTCTGAGGAAAAACAAGTGCTCGTGATTGATGCCATGAATCAAACCCGTGATGCGATCCTTCGCGGAGAAAAAGAGGCTGTCTCAAACGGGTATAAGGAAATTCGGACGACCATGGAATCTGCCCTGGCAGGGGAGCGGAGTAGAAGTATTGGAGAGGCACCCAAGACCCTTGATCCTGCCGTCGCAGAAGAAATCCAGAGGATCGAGTCCATTCTCCAGCAGGGAGAATCCAAGGTCTTACTTCCCGGTCAGAGCC
>CAZLKP010000469.1:0-3323 GCA_964560095.1 uncultured Bacteroidia bacterium | reverse complement strand
AAGAGATTGACATGTATCGCGGCATCCCTGACGAAGCCATTGAGGAAGACTTCGACCTGATCATGTTTCCGGATCACGGACTGGGCCACCCCATCCTGGGGACCAAAGAATCGATTCAATCATTTACCCAGCGGCAATTGCTGGAGCACATTCGCCTATCGTTCACCAGCGACCGGATAGTGCTGGGCATCATCGGGAATGTGACCCGAAAGGAAGTGGAAAAGGTTGCCGATAAATATCTCCGCTCACTTGAACTACCCACCGGAAAGGTGCTGCGCTTCCGGCCAGAACGGGAACAACTCTCCGGCAAGCAGGAGAGCATTGACACCGACCAGAGCCATATTCTTTTAGGAGGAAGAGCTTGTTCGATACGAGATCCGCACCATTTTTCATTTCTGGTGCTAAATAACCTCCTCGGCGGCCCGGCCATGAACTCCCGGCTCAACCTCAACATCCGCGAAAAACACGGCCTGGCTTACAATATCCAGTCGTTTTACAGGCCCTATGCGGATGCCGGCATGTGGGGCTTGTACTATGCCTGCGAACCGGCCAATGCAGAACGTATCCGCCGCCTGGTGATGAAAGAACTTCGTGAACTGCGAGAAACCCCACTGGGCAAAGTTCGCCTCAATCAGGTGAAGCGCCAGTTGATCGGTCAGCTTACCCTCGGCAACGAGCATCTGATGCAGCAGATCCTGGGCATGGCAGGCGATCTTCTCACCTTCGGCCGCATCCGCACCCACCACGAATTTGTCGAGGATATCGAGCGCCTGACCGCCAAAGATTTGCAGGAGGCCGCTGATGATATGTTCTTTCAGAGAAAACTAGCAGACATTGCCTATACTGCATCCAAGCTGGGATAAAGTCATTTCTGATCTTGATTCCGATCATTCCTGATTCTTTTCTGTATCCATACGTTTGATTTAATAATCACCGAAACCCGATCAATATGTCTGATTCTCCATCTGCCAACGCCGCCTCCCGGCGCCTTGATACCAGAGAGATCAAAACAATCCTGGTTCCTACCGATTTTTCTGACGCCGCCAACAATGCATTTATCTATGCTGCTAATCTCGCCTGGAATCTTCAGGCCAAACTCGTGGCCATGCATGTGTATTACACGGCACCCGTAGCAGAAGGAGTGGCTCCGCCTGAGTTTATGAAGGCAATTCATGCAGAAAAGGTCCGCAACGCGGAAAAGGAATTCGAAACGTACAAGTACGACCTCGGTCGTCTGCTTGGAGATGAAGTGCCCTGCGATTACCTCATTGAGCCGGGATATGCCCCCGACCAGATCATGCAGATGTCGCGCAGCAATGAAATTGATCTCATCGTGATGGGAACACTCGGCCAGGAAAGCATGTCCGAAAAAATCCTCGGCTCCGTCACCACACGCGTGATTGAAAAAGCCGGATGCCCGATTCTGGCCGTGCCCAAAGGCGTTCAATATCAGCCCATCCGCCATATCCTCTTCGCCACCAACCTCGAAGAAACAGACAGTGTCGTCCTGGATCAGCTACTGAGCTACGGTGATTCCTTCAGCGCCAAGGTTTCCGCGCTGCATGTCCACACTCCCAACGAAAAAGACCATTCAATGGATATCACCGGCCTCGAAAATCTCTACCAAAACGAGATTAATGAGAATAAACTGAGTTTCCACATTGTGAATAATGCTGACATCGTCAGAGGTCTCCATAGGTTTGTTGTCACACATCAGGTGGATATCGTGACATTCCTGACCCACAGAAGGGATTACAGGTTAGAGAATTGGCAAAACGGGTTGACCAGAGCGTTCAGCCTCGAAACAGACGTCCCACTATTGGCTTTTCATGAAGACGCCTGATAGGGCGTTCCCCCCCTGGATCAGAAAGAGCCCGCTTCAGCTATGCTAAGCGGGTTTTTTTACAGCTTGAGTTTCTTAAAAATTCCCTCAGGAATGTGTCGGATGATCAGCATGATCCAATGCCACATCCACTTTGTGTAGATCACGTTTTTCCGTTTCTCCATCGCCCGGATCACGTCTTTGGCTACTTGCTCCGGTTTGGCCGTCAGCACGGGCGGGAGGTCCAGCCCACTGGTCATTTTGGTATCCACAAACCCGGGCTTTACCGTCAGTACATGCACGCCTTTGCCAGCAAGCCGGTTTCTGAGCCCCGACAAAAAGGCCGTAAACCCCGCCTTTGCACTGCCATAGTAATAGTTGCTGGCACGGCCACGGTCGCCTGCCACAGAACTAATGCCCGCAATCACTCCTGTGCCTCGTTGCTCAAAATCGTTGGAGATGTGGTGAAGCAGCGATAATACTCCCGTGTAATTGGCTGTGATCATGTGTTCAGCAAGTGTCCAATCCTGGTTGGCCTGTTCCTGCTCCGCCATCCATCCGATCGCACAGATCACCCAATCCGGTTTCTGCGGAAGGGATTGAACCCATGACAAATGGGAGGAAATATCGGCTGCATCTACCAGATACGTGCTTACCTGAGCGTCATACCGCACCCTCAGATCATTGGCATCTGCATCCATTACTTCCTGATTCCGGGCGGCCAGCATCAGCTTATGACCCGAATGGGCTAATTGCCTCCCCATGGCACGGGCCATGTCTGAGGTAGATCCTAACAGAAGAGTTGTAGGCATAAAGGTTGAAATGAGAAAAAATACGGAGATTCAGAATGGGTAGTGCACTACAAGGATAACCAAGGACCATTACTCCCTCAACAGCAATTCCATAAACACCTCATCCAGCTTCTGCCCATCCCAGCGGAGGGAGTCCTTTTCGGTGCCATAAGCTTCGAATCCGAAGGATTCGTAGAGGGTTTTGGCTTCTTTGGCCACTGTGGTGACGGAGAGCATCACTTTTTCCACACCGGGCGCCTGTTTGATTTTGTCCAGGGCTTCTTCCATCAACTGCCGGGCAATCCCCTTTCCGCGATAGGCTTCGAGTACGTATGTGCCCCAGATATAGGCTTTGTGCCTCTCTTTCTTCCTGGTTTTTCGAAAGCAACCCACCATCCCGACGAGGGTTTGTTCATCAAAACAACCCAGAATAAAATTCTCCCCGTTTTTCTCCTTCAGGTCTTTGTAGGTCTGATCACGGTCAATATGTTGATCCGGGTCAGAGCCAAAAGAAAGCGGAGACCGACGGAGCATATCCGCCCGGATAATCATGAAGGAATCAATGTCACGGGGGCCCAATGGTCTGATCATGGAAGAATTAGTATAGGTTGGAATCCCGGACAAGATATTGAATTCTACCCAATGGTTCTCCTTCACGCTGAAATGGCAGCATGGATCTCAATCTTCCTGCTACCTAACCAACTTCACCA
>CAZLKP010000468.1:0-3346 GCA_964560095.1 uncultured Bacteroidia bacterium | reverse complement strand
CAAGTTCTCAAAAACCAACGTTGGCGAGTGAAGGAGTTTTTTCAAACAGTGCCTAACATAGTATTTCTCCTTTCCTCCTTGTTCCCTCTTACGCCTACGCATGCCCCGCATTCTCTACATTGACGACGAATCCACCAACCTGACAGCCTTTCGGGCGTCTTTCAGAAAACTGTTTCCTGTGTTGACCGCCAAAAGCGGAGAAGAAGCCCTGGACATCCTGGAGAGCCACGGCGACATTGCGGTTGTGGTGAGCGACCAGCGAATGCCCGGAATGACCGGTGTGGAGCTGCTCAAAGAAGTGAAAGATCGCTTTCCCGGTCCCAAGCGGATTATTCTCACCGGCTACAGCGACATGGATGCCATCGTCAATGCGATCAATGAAGCCCAGGCCTGGCAGTATCTCACCAAGCCCTGGGTATTTCAGGATTTAAAGCTGGTCCTTGAACGGGCGGTGGAAGCCTGGACCCTGGAACAGGAAAACCAGTCTCTGGAATCCGAAAACACCGCACTGTTGCTGAAATCCGTGCAGCAGGAAAAACAACAGATTCTGTCCCGGTTTGAGACCCTCAAAAACCAGATCAATCCGCATTTCCTGTTCAACAGCCTCAACACCCTCAGCAATCTGATCCACGAAGACCAACTGTTGGCCGAAGAATTTCTCACCAAGCTCACCCGGGTGTATCGATATGTGCTGGATATGCGCGAAACCATCACAGTAGCGCTGGACCAGGAGCTGGAATTTGCCAAGCACTATGTCTTTTTGCAGCAAATTCGTTTTGATAATGCCTTGCAGGTCTATTGGCAGATTCCGGATGCCACACGCCTGAAGCATATTCCGCCGATGTCGCTGCAACTTCTGGTGGAAAACGCGGTAAAACACAATGTGGTTTCCAAAACAGCGCCCCTGAGAGTTGAGTTAGTGGCAGAAGATGAGCAATTTATCGTAAGGAATAATCTGCAACTCAGAAACGAAGAGATCCCTTCCACAAAGGTAGGCCTTCAAAATCTGATTGAGCGGTATCAATTGCTTGGCGCTCCCACGCCTTCGTTCCTGGCAGAGGGTGATTATTATGTCGCCAGAATTCCATTGATTGACCCGACTACCCTTTGAGAGAATATCTGTATGATACAGGCACCTTCCATACTCACGCCTACCCAAGCCCCCTCTATGACCAAAGAATTTGTCATTCTGTATGTGGACGACGAGCCTCAAAACCTGATTTCATTCAAGGCCACATTTCGCAGAGAATATACTGTGCACACTGCTTTGGGTGGAGAAGAAGGGCTGGATATCCTCAAGCAGCATAAGGTGCACCTTATTATCACCGACCAGCGGATGCCCGGGATGACGGGCGTACAGTTTCTGGAGCGAACCCTGGCCGACTATCCGGACACCATACGAATGATTCTGACCGGATTTTCTGATACGGATGCCATTATTGACGTCATCAACAATGCCCGTATTTTTCGCTACATCACCAAACCCTGGGATGAACAGGAGCTGCGGATGACCATCGAAAATGCCCGGCAGGTGTATGCCCTGCAGATGAGCAACAAGCGCCTGTTCCGCGAGCTACAGCTCAAGGTGGAGGAGCAGGAACGAACCCTCAAACTCTTCATGAAATACGTGCCGGAAACGGTGGTCGAGAAAGCCTTGTCCAACACCTCCACCTCCATTTTTGAAGGGGAAATCAAAGAAGTGACGGTTCTTTTTTGTGATATCCGTGGCTTTACACTGATGAGCGAAGAACTGGGACCGCGTGAAGTCGTGACCTTTCTCAACGATTATTATGCCTTGATGACCGAAGCAGTCAAGCGCCACAACGGCACGGTGAACCAGTTTGTGGGCGATGAGGTGTTTGCCACATTCGGAGCGCCGGTGGCCTCTCGGCACAACGAACGGAACGCTGTCTTGTGTGCCCTGGAAATGCTGGAAATTCGCGAAGTGCTCAATGAGCGGTATGAAGCCAAGATCGGGCGGGAGTTTACCATCGGGATCGGGCTCAATTCCGGAACCGTCGTCGCGGGTAATATGGGCTCGGAAGACAAAATTAGCTATTCTGTAACAGGCGATACGGTCAACACCGGAAAAAGAATCGAGACCCTGACCCGGGAATCCCCCAACACCATCCTGATCAGTGAGCACGTGTACCAGGAAGTAATTGATGTGATTGAGGTGAAATCCTGGGGCCCGATTGAGGTGCGCGGAAAACGACAAAAAATTCAGGTGTACGAAATACTCAACAGGATTACTCCCTGACCGGCTCTCGCCCCCCATGCAACGAGCAGGATTTACCCGTCTGTTAATCAAAAGGTTGGCGGATGTATGGGTGATCCAGTCTGTTAGGTTCCCGGGCAATTTTCCCGAAAATCCGGAATTCTTTATCATAGAGGCTCTTTTTCTAACCCGGTTCATTCCCATTATCGAAGTGGAATATGTATCTTTACAGTGTATTATTCCGGTTTTTCGTTCTTTTTCGTCGCTCCGCCCGCCAAAAATCCTTCGTTTTTCTATCAAAACTAACATGAACTCCTACAGGTAGGCGATAACTCGTAACTTGTAGATGGTTTCAAAATTTTTCCATCTTTGTATCGCTCAACTGAACAAGACTTTTCCTTTACCTCAATCTTTCTGCTCTTGTAATCATTGACGAGACATAACGACCATTTTCTCATCTTCGAAATTGCTCGTGGAAGTTATGAATCGACACTTGCTTCTGTGGTTATCGCTCCTCCTGCCCTGGCTGTTTGCAGCCTTCCGCGTCGGTATGACCTACCGAGATGATGGTTCTTCAGCATCTTTGATGGGATATTCTGTCGAAGTTGATGGATCTGTGCCGGTGGCTGTTCAGGCCCGAGACAAGGAAATATTTGTTTCCTGGGTAGGTCTTCGGGATGAAACACTCTCACACTACATGGTGGAGAGACAGACGCCCTCAGGGTCTTTCGCTTCCATCGGTGGCGTCAATGCCAGAGACAAAGATCTCCTTTTTGAATTTGAGGATATGATGGAGCCTATGCCTGAAACAACCCCCTGTTACCGAATTCAGCTGTGCTTTCAGGACGGATCTTTTGCCTATTCTGATCCTTCCTGTCTCAATACCATGGCAGGCCCGTTTGTCGATGTCCTGCCGAAGGCCGAGAATCAACGATTTGTGCTCCGGCTCCATACACCGATGGATCATGCCTCTCTGATCATCCGAAACATGCAGGGACAACTGGTTCAAAGCACTCCCTGGTATGGGCAGGAGCAAGAAATTTCGCTGGAACATCTGCCTACCGGTGTCTATATATTCTCTATCACCAACAGGCAACAAAGCATTTCGGGGAAATTAATGTCCCGATG
>CAZLKP010000467.1:0-3352 GCA_964560095.1 uncultured Bacteroidia bacterium | reverse complement strand
GGCTTTCCATCCATCTTCTTGGTGAATCAGCAGACGGGTTTCGATCAGCCTGCGTCCCTTCTCGGGTTTTCTGGCGTCGCGGGGAAAGTAAAATGTCTTGATAATTGTAGTCCCGACAGGAAAATCTAGCACTTTCGTGTCGTTGTATGGCACAACAGTCCCCTCGGATAGCTTGACAAACCGCAACTTGGAGGCATAATCGGTAAACAGCGGCGTGTTAAGCCGGTAGGGAACTACTCCCTCGGCGGGCTGCTGTTCAGCGATGTCCCCTGTAAAGAATCCGTATTCTGAGAGGTGCATCTTCGGCAGGGGCGTGGAGGGCTTGTAGGACGAGAAGAACAGCAGGGCCGGCAAAAGGGTGATGGTCAATAGGTATTTTCGGGCAGTCATGGCCGATGATATTGAGACGAATTAGCGATTGGCTCCCAGAACGGGCTCGGAGAGTGGAGTTCTTGTACAGTCGTAATCAGACAGATCCTGACTGATGCTTTCAAAGTCGTTAGCTGCATTCAGGTTGGCAAAGGAGGCGTTCTCATTATTTCGAATGCAAATTTTGTTTGCTGTTTTGATTTGCCCTGATTCATCCAGCGTATCCGCATCCAGAATGCCGTCGTAGAGAATATCCGGCACATCTTTTCTGAACTTGGAAAAGAGCAGAAGCCCGATTTTGTTTTTCAGGGTTGGGCGTGTTCGCTTTCTGGAAAAGGCATTGTTGTGAATGTAAACCCCGGTGGGATAGGGATAGTAATTATCATCCTGGATGGGATTCTCAGTCATGAAGTAGCTGATGATTCCTGCACCGATAGTTTTGTTGTCGATCACGCGGTTGTCATATACTTCTACGTTGTTGGTGGCGAGAATCAGGATGCCCGTTCCGGGTGGCACAGTCCCCACAATGTTGCCGGGAGGAGCGAAGTTGCGGTAGTTGTTTTGGTGGACATAATTATCGAATACGCGCACATTTCCCCCTTTTTCCTTGGGTAGATCGGGCAGATCAAATACCAGAATTCCTCCTGTATTCTCATAGACTTCGCAGTTGTGCACATCAGCCATGGTGGTGTTTTCGATTTCAATCCCAGCTACGTTGCGGTACGCCAGGCTGTTTCGCACAATGACTTGATGAGATTGCCCGACATAAATACCGGCATCGCTGGCCCCGATAGCTTCGCAGCCATCGATAAGCACCCGCTCACATTGTACCGGATAGAGCCCGTAGGCTCCATTTGACTTTTTTGGCCTGCCGGTCCATTCGGTCCGGACGTTCAAAAAAGTAAGATCACTCGTATTCATGGCTTTGATACAATCGCCACTCGCGTCTTGCAGGGTGAGATCCATCACAGTAATATGCTCACAATTGGTGATGCGCAGGCCTTCGGCTCCTTCCTTTTGCGCTCGAAATGACAGGGTGGTTTGGCCCATACCTGCCCCTCTGATCACGACATGCTTTTTTTCATCGATCGACAGACTGCCACTGACGGCACGCTCTCCGGCGTCAATGGAAATCGTGTCGCCTTCTTCGGCCAGGATCAACTGCGTCTGTAGTTGTTTGCGAAAAGCTTCTGCATCCTGCTGGGCATACATGCAACACGGACAGAGAAGCAAGATCAGGAGTGTGGTCTTCATCGGAGGAAAGATCAGGAGATATACAGAATTGTGATTGTATTAAAGGTACTGTCCGGAGGTGGAATGAACAAGCAGGAACCAAAAGTAGCAGACAGCCTTCAAGCCTATGCTGGAAGTAGGTCGAATTCACAAATTTCGTTTTATTGAATAATAAAATCTTCGCATTTTCAGCAAAACTCAGGATCAACTGCTAAATTATTCTGCTTTTCCCTCTTTTTCCAGTCTTCCTGCCACCAACCTGCCTATCACCTTACCAAACCCATGGGGCGAAAAAGTAAAGCGAAAGTTCGAAAACAGGAGATACTCTCTCACTTCTACGAGGTCATCATAGAAGAAGGCTTTGAAAAAGCATCTATTGCCAAGATCGCCAAGCGCATGGATGTGAATCCCAGCCTTTTGATCCACTATTTTTCCACCAAGGATGCCATGATTCTTGGTCTGATCGATTATATCATCGATACCTACTCCATGCAGTTGCTCCCAGATTTTTCCGGCACCTCAGACCCAAAAGAACGCTGGGAAGATGTGCTGGACGTGGTCAGCCGCATGCAATGGGGACGATTTCTCAATAGTGCTGTCTTTTACTCCTGTTACACCCTTACCTTCAGGAATGAAGAAATCAAGCAGCGATTTCAGGATCTGTATAAGGGGATTCTCAACACCTTGTCTTATGAGATTGAGCATGCAGTGGATGCAGGCCTCATCGAAGTGGATGATCCGTTTTCCACGGCAGAAATGATTATCTCTTATACTGAAGGGACCAGCTTTTTCCAACAGGTGTCACCTCATCCGATGGACTCAGACCAGCGCGCAACACGCATCCGGGAGACGCTGCAACGCACCCTCTCTGCCACGCATTCATCCAGAGGAACTACTCGGGAAGGATGACCATTTCAACCGGAATTTCCGAACGGATGTCTGTAACTTCTTCGATTTGCTCCAACACACGTTCGGACCCCTGATTGATGGGGGTGAGGAACGGCGTTGCATACAGCCCAATCCAGAACATCAGAATCACAAGAGGAATCATCAGACCGATTTCCCTCCGATTGAGATCTGAAAATGACTCTTTTAGATCGGAGTCGCTTCGGCCAAACATGGTCGTCCGGAACATATTGAGCAAGTATACAGCGGCAATAATTACTGCCAGAGCTGCGAGAATGGCAAATACGCCTCCTATAACTTCGGAGTCATACGATCCCAGCAGAATCATGAATTCGCCGACAAAACCGCTCAGGCCAGGTAGCCCGACCGAAGCCAGTACAGAAATCATAAACAGCAGGGCAAAGCCAGGCGCCAATGTAGCCACGCCCTTGAAATCGGCGATTTCCCGACTGTCTTTGCGGTCCATCAGCATACCGGCCAACAGGAAAAGTGCAGCTGTGGATACCCCGTGGGCAAACATCTGCAACACTGCGCCGCTCAGCGCTTCTGTCGTAAAGGAAAAGATCCCGAGCACGATGAATCCCAGGTGAGATAGGGATGAGAAGGCAATCAAGCGCTTCAGGTCTGTTTGAACCACAGCCAAATAAGCACCGTACAAAATGCTGATGACTGCCAGCGTAGAGATCACCCCTGCCCATTCGGCAGCAACGGAGGGAAACATGGGCAGGCAAAGACGAATGAGACCGTAAGCCCCCATTTTTGACATCAACGCCGCCAGAATCACTGAGCCAGTGGTGGAAGCATGAGATTAGGTGAGCGCCTGCCAGGTGTAAAGCGGTACCAG
>CAZLKP010000466.1:0-3385 GCA_964560095.1 uncultured Bacteroidia bacterium | reverse complement strand
CACGAAGGCGGTGGCCCCATCGGGGGAGACGGTGATGAACTCCGGCTCCAGATCTTGGGCCACAGTCGTCGTGCTAATACCGGAGATCCGGACACCATCCGCCTCCAGTGCTGCCAGTTGGCCATTGAATGCTGTGAAGTCAGCGGTGGTGACAGCTGTCTGAGTCAATCCAGCTACGCCACCAGACACATCAATGATAGAAATCGATCCTTCGGGATCATTGGTGTAATCGTCGTTGGGCTGGCCTTCATTGGCAATGAGGACCTTCTGACCATCGTAAGTAAAGGTGACCATGTCGGGCAGGGCCCCTACGGTGACCTGAGAGAGCTGCGCGCCAGTGGTGTCAAAGAATGTCACGGTACCAGGCATTTGCTCCATGGGATTGGCAGCAGCGCCAGCCACAACGGTATCGAAAACTGCCACACTGGTCAGGTCGCCGATGCTGGACATGTTGATGGAAGTGATTTGGACCGGAGCCGCAGGGTCGCTCATATCTACAATATCCAGTGAGTTGTTTTCGGAGTTGGCGATAAACATCCGCTGGGAAGTAGGGTCAAAATCGATGATTTCGGCAGAGTTATTTCCTGCTGTAGGGGCATTCTGGTAACTCGTCAGCAAAGTCAGGTCAATGGATCCTGATGCTGCAGGAGCCATTTTGTCGTTGTCACGAATGTACACGAGCTGGGTAGAGTTTGAAGCGATGTCTGCACCCATAGCATCCACGAGCCGGAATGAGAAATACTCATCTGTTTCGGCATCGCTGTCGTCGATGATGCTGACACTGACAGTGTCGGATTGTCCCATGATACCGCCCATGAAAGCGAGGGAAGAGGTGTCGGCCACCATAAAATCAGTACCACTGGTAGCAGTTGCGCGTGTCGTTTGCGCCAGCTTGACAGAAACCGGTCCCGCTGCAATCCCATTTAACGACACCACAATATCCACAGAGCCCGTGTCCTCTTTCACACTTTGGCTGACCATATTAATGGAAACAGGAGCAGCAGAAATTACACTGACTGACCCTGGAGTAGCAAAAATATCTGTTCCGGTTCCATCGGTACCCGCCAATGTCGTGGATACAAACCAGTTAGCACCGACGTTATTGTCGAGCAGCGGGTTGAGGAGTTCTATGGAAGGTCCGTCTCCATCCGGGCTTGGAGGACCCACAGGCCAGGGAGAACCGTCATCATAATCGACAAAGTCGATCGTGTCACCCGCTGTATTGACAAGCAAAAGCGACTCTCCACCATTGCTCAGAGCTCCACCAAACTGGAGGGTAAATGGCACCCCAAAAAAGCTACTGGCAGAAGCTGTATCAACAGCAATCAGGACAATGCCACCGACGGGCACAAGCGTTTCAGGAAAGGTGAAGTCAATGCCTTCTGCGAATGTCAATCCGCCAATTTGTACTGGTGTGAGGCCAGCATTGAAAATTTCAAGAAATTCGAGTGAATCGGCTGAAGGATTATTATAAAGGATCTCGGTGAGAACCAGATCCGGCTGGGTGTTATTGTATATGATATCAAACACCACTGGCGTTGTCATGGCATTGTTAGCAGTATCTTCCACGCCATTGACACTCAGTTGAAATCCTACGCCATTGGTGAGCGTCGATACAGTCAGCTCGACACTATCAGTGTTCATCGGCATGGCAGATGAAATCGCAAGTGCAGGGGTGAAGGAATAATTGGCAGTCATGGCTGCACTGGTTGCATCGAGTGGTTCATTGAATTCCAGCATAATGGTCGTAGCGCTGGTCACGGTAGCAGATACGGGAATAGGAGGGGTCAGGTCGGTGGTACCAAGCGCAAACGGAGTGATATCAAATGGGATATCCGGAGCATTACCGTCGTTGGATTGGTCACCGGAGCCATCGTCATAGATCCAGTTGTTTGTCAGATCATAGATGTCAGTGAGGTATCCGGTAAATGTGGCCTGGCCGAGACGTGGTCCGGTATATTCTGCCACATCTGAGGCATTGCCGAATTCTATAGCATTGGTTCCAGCGGTGAGGCCAGTGCCTGTGAGGTCGCCCGCGCTGCCTCCCCAAACATCGTTGGTGATGGCAGTAAGGAAGGTGGTAGGGTTGCGTTGTGTTCCGAGATACACGTAAATTCCTTCTGCTGAGGAGCTAAGTCCTGCACCACCGTTGGTTCCTGGAACGATACTCCCCAGTGTAGCCACTGGCGTGGAGGAAAGGCCATCCACGTCGATCACGGTGCCAGCTGGCGTTATCATCGTGTTGGACCACACGACATCTCCTTCGCTGGTAGCGGAAGAAAAAGCCATGGTTACGCCATCCCATTCTTCATCTGTAAACCAGATGCCGGTGTTGGCAGGAATATCGACCAAGGTAACGAAGGCGAATCCGTCGTTGCCATCTGCATTGAATCCAACAAAGGCTAGGTCCCCTGTTGTTTGCGCAGACAAATATCCCGAAAACGTGAATAAGAGGGCAATGAGCCACCCTCTGCTCTTGTGAGTTGAGGTCAGGTGCATAAGCTAGTTGGTAAAGGATTGGAAGGAAATTATTACCTCAATAAAAACGGAGGGTGTTAGTTGTGGAATGAGAGATTGTTATCCAGATATGAACAATTGCTATTTGTTGTTCATGTTTACTTAATTTTCTCTGCCAAAGCTGTAACGATAAAAGAGGGGCAATCTCATACGGTTTTATATTACCGCTAAAGGCGCAAAGCTGAGATGCAAAGGGCGCTATGTTGTCAATGATTAGCGATCTTTTGCGCCTCCTTAGCGCATCGACGGTTATTTTTAGCACGTACGAGACTGCCTCTTGTTCATGCGATATTCAGGGAAAGGTTAGGCTGCGGAAAGCGGGATCTCAACCCGTGTATTTTCCCATTCCAGGATCATGGAAGCCTTGTCGAAAGAAATGGTAAACAATTCTACCGGAGAGGCTGTGCTCCCTATTGGTACGGTCACATGTAATGCATCCGCTTCTGGGTCGCGGGGAGCTTTTCCATCGAAGCCCAGCCCCCATGAATACGCTTTGGAGTTCCAGATTATTTCCCATTTATTTTCTCCAGGAATAGTCCAGAGGGTGTAGTCACCGGCGGGTAGGGGTTGGCCCTGGAAGTTCAGATCGGCTGTAGTGGAAAATGTGGTGGCTTCATTGGCTCCGGTGCGCCAGACTTGTCCGAAGGGAACGAGATCCCCGAAGACTTGCCTTCCTTTGACGGATGGTTGGCAATAGTTGACAGTGATATTGGCGGTGCCATAGGTGCCAGTGGCAGTAGCCTCAGGGCTGGCTTTCTTGGTTTGATTCCTCATAAACTGAAACCCTCCGAAGAGAACCAGGAGGACAATACCCAGGATCAACAGGATGCGTAAGACACGTTTGTTCATAGGGAGTAAATTGACGAAA
>CAZLKP010000465.1:1846-3451 GCA_964560095.1 uncultured Bacteroidia bacterium | reverse complement strand
CGTCGGCAACCAGGAAGATGCGGCTCTTTACACCGCCCGCAAAGAAGCCCTGCGATCCAGCGTGCATGCGAAGTTTTTCAACGAAGCGGACAACAACTACATCAACAACATCCAGACGCATCTGGCGGCACCCATGCTGGCGGGGATCACTCCGCCGGACAAGCGGCCTGCCGTGATGCAGAATTTTGAGAAGGAAATACTCGAGACGAAGCCCTTTCTCGACATGGGTAGTTCCGGGCTGCCGATCCTGCTTAAATTCCTCATCGAAGACGCCGACCGCAGCGACATCGTGGCCCAGCACCTGAACAAGGAAACGCATCCATCCTACGGGTATTTTCTGAGTCGCGGGGAAACCACCTGGCCAGAATATTGGAGCAGCACCCGGCCCAGTAAAATTCATACCTGCTTCACCGGCATTGCGTCCTTTTTCCAAAAAGGTGCCCTCGGGATTCAGAATGCAGAGGGCAGCGTGGGCATGAAACACTTCCGGGTGAAGCCGCTGGTGTCCGAAGAGTTCGACTGGGCCCAGGGCACCGCGCAATCCATGTATGGGGTTATCGAAACGGGCTGGAAACGGGAAAAGGACGGGACCTTTTCCCTGACCGTCACCGTGCCCGGCAATACCACGGCTGATGTGTATATCCCCAAGCCTGAGAACATCCATTCCTCTTGGAAAATTCGTGAGGGAACGCAGCCGATTTGGGAAAACGGGGCCTTTGTCCGTGGTGTTCCCGGCATCACGGCCGCAAGCGAGGATGTGACCTTTGTGAAGTTCACCGCAGGCAGCGGAACCTACAAGTTTAATACCGAAAATTAGATGCGTCTTCCGTCCCTAGTTGTTTGTCTTGCCTGCTTGCTGTGCTCTGCAGCAGATGCTTACGAAATTCGCTTTGATAAGCATGCGCAGGATGCATCGCAAAAAGTGGATTGGCGGCGGGGAGAGAAAGTGTGGGAACAATACGGTCTGCCAGTTGGAAACGGATCGATGGGTCTCACCACTTACGGAGGGGTCAAAGAGGAGGTCATCTACCTGACCCTCGATAGCCTGTGGAGCGGACAATACATCCCGGATGCGGACAATCCGGAAGCGTATCAAGCGCTGCCGGAAATTCGGCGTCTGCTGCTGGAGGAGAAATACAAGGAGGCCGAGGAATTATCGCGTCAGTATCTGGGTGGTTCCCCCAGCGGGAAAAATTCACCTTCCGGGAAAAACAATTTTGGCAGCTTCAGCGTTTTCGGCAGGCTTTTAATCGAAAGCGATCTCACTTTTGATGCAGTCGAAAAGTATGCCCGCTCTCTCGATATCGCCAATGCGGTGTCTTCAGTAGCGTATGAACGGGCGGGCAGCAGCTTCCAGCGGACGTTTTTCGCATCCTTTCCTGACCAGGTTGCAGCGATGCGTTACGCGGTGCATGGGGAAGCGACACAGAACCTGAAAATTCGCTTCGATCACCCCCATCAATCCAAAGATCACAAGCCGCTCAAGGTCTTCACGGAAGGCGGGGATCTGGTCATCAGCGGCACGCAGGTCGAGAGTGAGCTGGTATTGGATGCGGGGATACGTGTCAGAGCGCCCGGCGCAGAGATTGTCGCAGGCGGGGGTTT
>CAZLKP010000465.1:0-1825 GCA_964560095.1 uncultured Bacteroidia bacterium | reverse complement strand
GCGGCGAATATGCTGGGGGAGGCCAAAGGTGAAACTGTCCGCTCACGTCTGGATAGCGCTGTGGGTTTTTCATACGACGTCCTGCTTGAGCGTCACAGCGAGGACTATCGTAAACTCTATGACCGTGTCGCGCTGGATCTGGGAGAAACGGCTGCCACCGTTCGCGCCTTGCCCATGGAGGAGCGCTTGGATCATTACCGCCAGGGTGGCGCGGATCCGGATCTGGAGGAAAGCATCTTTCAGTATGGCCGCTATTTGATGATTGGCAGTTCGCGACCAGGCACGCTGCCAGCCAATTTACAAGGTATCTGGAACGCCATGACAAGCGCGCCCTGGCAAGGGGATTACCATCTGGATATCAACCTGCAGATGAACTACTGGCTGACCGGCAGCACCAACCTGCTCGAATGTCAGGAGCCTTTGTTGGATTTCATCGATCTTTTGCGGCAAGAGGGCAGCAAGACAGCGCAGGCTTATTACAATGCGGATGGATGGGCCGCCATGATCGTTTCGAATGTCTGGGGCTACACCGCGCCCAATTACACGGTGGAGAAACTTCTGGAAAAAGATGATCGCGGCCGACGGATGCCCATGTATTGGAACTATTTTCCGACGAGTGGCGCGTGGTTGGCCTTTCACGCTTATGATCAATTCAGCTTTGGTCAGGATCGGCAGATGCTTGAACAAAGGCTCTGGCCGATTGTATCAGATACCGCTGATTTTCTAGTGGATTTTTTATACCAACTGCCCGACGGCACCTACAGCGCGGTCCCGAGCTGGTCCCCGGAGCATGGAGGTATTTCAATCGGAGCCACCTCGGCTATCGCAATCGCACGCGAGGTCCTGACTGCTGCCATCCGCATGGCCGATGTGCTCGGAATCAAAGATGAGCGGACCGTTCGCCATCAAGATGTTCTTGAAAACCTGATACCCTACAAAATAGGCAAGCACGGTCAGCTCCAGGAGTGGTATGAAGACCGTGATAATCCCAGAGGCAACCACCGTCACGTCAATCACCTCACAGGCTTATTTCCCGGATCGCAAATTTCTCCGCTGACGACCCCTGAATTGGCTCAAGCGGCGCGGACTACCTTAAGTCAGCGCAGTGGCATGTCCACCGGCTGGTCCCTGGCTTGGAAGATGAATCTGATGGCGCGCCTGTTCGAGGGAAACGAGTCCTACAAACTGATTCGCATGCTGCTGGAAAGAAGAGTATCCCCCAATCTATGGGCGCTGCATCCTCCCTTCCAGATCGACGCTAATTTCGGCACGACCTCCGGCTTTGCTGAAATGCTGCTCCAGTCCCACCTGGGCGAGATCCATGTGCTTCCGGCACTCCCGGAAGCCTGGCCCAGTGGCCGCGTCCAGGGGCTGCGCGCCCGCGGTGGTTTCACCGTGGATATTGCATGGGAAGCAGGAGCCTTGACCGAGCTCAAAATCCGCTCGGATCAAGAAAAGTCCTGCAAAATTCGCTATCAGGACAGCACCGTCGCATACGGTATGGGTCGTGGCGCGACGCTGACGCTGGGTAATACACTTTTAGAAAAATAAGCACAGCCATGCCGTAAGGATGTGGGTCACTGCTTCCTTCGTCTTTAATATAAAGAATCAATACCCCCCCCATGACTTATGCCTGGAAAAAGCAGACCCCGTATCGGGACTTTTATGTTCCTGTTCACCCTCTTGATTGCCACAGCCGCGATAGCAGCAGCCAACCCGCTGGAATCAGCCTTTGTGAACCCACCGGATTCGGCCCGGCCGGGGGTCTACTGGTATTTCATGGATGGCAATCAGGACCGTGAAATGATGGAAGTGGATCTGCGCT
>CAZLKP010000464.1:0-3459 GCA_964560095.1 uncultured Bacteroidia bacterium | reverse complement strand
GCATCCAGATAGCAGCCAGCAGAAAACAAATCATCAGAGCTTCAAAATGCAGATTCCCGGTCAGTTCGACGATAACAAGCGGATTGAGGGCATACCAGGCAAGATGATTGGCGGGAAGAGAAAAATGGCAGAGTATCTTTCGGATCAACAACAGGCTGGCAGTTTCTGCCCCCAGGACAACGAGCTTCATCAATAGCACACCTGTGTAGGTCGGGCCGACACTCGCTGCAAGGGCAAACAGCCCTTGCAAGACCGGCGGGTAAATGGTGTAATAGTTGGGAGAATTGAGCTGGCTGAACCAGAACAGGTTGAGTCCCAAATCCCGTAGCCTGTCGGGATCCGAGGCGAGCTCAGAAGGCAGAACTGTGAAAGGATTGATCCCTACCAAAATCAATTGACCATCCCAGAGAAAGCGGAAATAATCATCTGTCATAACCGGGAGGGCAGGCACAACCAGGACCCTGAAAGCAATGCCCAATGTCAGAATCAGCTTGGTGCGGTTGGCTGCATGAGTCTTCTCTTTTCCGGGAAATAACCACCAACCATATAGCGCAAACGCACCCATCCACAGGACAATGAGCTGCGAAGAGGACTCCCGGGGAGTGGCATATGTGAGGCCCGACAGCAACATAGCCACAGGAATCGCGCCGAGGAAAAGATCGGCTCTGGAGTCACGACGATACCACTGTCGCATGGCATTCATTCAGGCAAGATACAAAACCACTCGCCTGTCTGTATCGCTGGACGACATTTACTGGATTTCCGGCTCGGAGGTGAGTGCCTGAAAGCGAGGATGCCGCAGAATAAACGTTTTCACATAGGCAGACTCTGAGTACACCGTGATTTTTTCCTGCAAAGCCAGCTCCAATACATATTCCAGCAGCCGTGCATGAACGTTCATGCTGCGAATCTGACTAGGAACGACCACATCCGCAATGTTCCAGTGATGATCCTCCTGTGGCAAATAATTGACGGATACCTCGTCTGCACCGATTGTGACGAAAAATTTCCTGGCGATCTCGTCGTGCTGAATACGGAGGTTACATGCGTTGCGAAAGTCTTTTTTCATGATGTCTGTGATATTGATCATTTTTTCAGGTAGTCACTGGTTGAGAGCTGGAGGAAATATGCAGTTGTTCAATGGATGTTCAATCAATTACAGAACAAGGATTTATGCTACTTGATCCTACCGCTTATCTTACAGATTCAATTGTTCGGCTCACTGAAGAATTTTTTCCGTTCGAACAAAAAAATAGGCCTGAATGAGATCGTTTTCTCATTCAGGCCAGTTAAGATGCGAGATTTCTTACACCTCAATAGAAACCGTCTGCATATTTCTTACGGTCGAAACAATCGCTGCTGCATCATAGCCGCACTCGGACCAGAGCTCTTTCTGAGTGCCATGTTCAATAAAACGATCCGGTACTCCCATACGCTTGACCTGTGCCTGATAGTTATGATCAATCATCCATTCCAGAACAGCAGATCCAAAGCCGCCCATGATGGTGCCATCTTCGATCGTAACAATTCGGTCAAAACGGGAGAACACTTCATGGAGGAGGTCTCCGTCCAGAGGTTTCACAAAACGCATGTCATAGTGCGCAGGACGAATCCCTTCCTCTGCCAACTCCTGAATAGCTTCCTGGGCAAAATTCCCCGGATGACCGATGGTTAGAATAGCCACATTACTATCTCCATCACTCACTTTGCGGCCCTGTCCAACTGGAATTTCTTTCATGGGCAATTGCCACTCTGGCATCACCCCTTGCCCTCTGGGATATCGAATGGAAAATGGCCCTTCCTCCCATTTGGAAGCAGTGAACATGAGATTTCGCAGTTCTTCCTCGTTCATCGGAGCGGAAACCACCATATTGGGAATACAGCGAAAATAGGCGAGATCGTAGGCTCCGTGGTGAGTAGGACCATCAGCCCCAGCGAGGCCACCGCGATCCAGACAAAAGACTACTGGCAATTTTTGAATGGCCACGTCATGAATCACTTGATCGTAGGCCCGCTGCATGAAGGTTGAGTAAATGTTGCAGAACACCTTGTGGCCTTGTGTAGCAAGTCCGGCGGAGAAAGTTACGGCGTGCTGCTCGGCAATCCCCACATCGAATGCCCGATCGGGCATTTCAGCGAGCATCATATTCAGACTGCAGCCAGACGGCATAGCGGGTGTAACCCCCATAATCCGTTGATCCTCTTTGGCCAGTTCAATGATCGTTTTTCCAAAGACAACCTGATATTTGGGAGGTTGTGGTCTGGCAGGCTTTGACTTGAGAATTTCACCCGTTACTTTGTCAAACAGCCCGGGCGCATGCCACTTGGTCTGATCTTTTTCCGCCAGTTCAAATCCTCTCCCCTTCACTGTCACACAATGCAGCAGTTTGGGACCTGGAATGTCTTTGAGATCACCCAATACCCGTACCAGATGATTGATGTCGTGTCCATCAATCGGGCCAAAGTACCGGAAGCCCAACGCTTCAAACAGCATACCCGGCTTGGACGTGGCAGTGAGCCCCTGTTCAATTTTTCGTGCCAGATGACGGGCCTTGGGACCATACTTGTCCATTTTTCCCAGCAGCTTCCACAGTCTGTCGCGAATTTTATTGTAAGTGTGAGAGGCTGTGATATCTGTCAAATATTCCTTCAGGGCCCCGACATTGGGATCAATCGACATATTATTATCGTTGAGCACCACGGTCATATTAGCCTTCTCCCAACCGCCATGGTTGAGCCCTTCGAAGGCCTGGCCGCCGGTGAGGGCACCATCTCCAATAACTGCAACCACCTGGCGGTCTTCTCCCTTTCGCTGAGCTCCAACAGCCATTCCCACGGCTGCAGATATAGATGTCGAACTATGGCCTACGCCAAATGTATCATAGTCGGACTCTGTTCGCTTGGGAAACCCACTGATTCCTCCATACACACGGTTGGTATGAAAATCCTCTCGCCGGCCAGTGATCACTTTGTGACCGTAAGCCTGGTGCCCGACATCCCAGACCAACTGGTCGTAAGGCGTATTGAACACATAGTGGATGGCGGTGGTCAGTTCGACCACGCCAAGGCTGGCCCCGAAGTGACCGCCATTGACAGAAACAGTGGAAATGAGATAATCCCTAAGTTCCTGACAAAACTCATACAGCTGCTCTTCAGACAGTTTTTTCAACTCATCGGGTGTATTCACCTTCGACAACAGGGGACCTGCTTCGATTTTCATAGGACTTGGATGCGATTTGGGAGATTAAATGAATGGAGTAACAACTGGCCTCAGTGAAAAATTGTTACAATTGACAACGAATTTAGTTCAATTCAAAATGATTTCCGATAGCCAGCAGCTCGGTATTCTAACGACCTCTAAAACCGGAACAGGGACGCCTCCAGTCACCAATAATCGAAGATGTCTGTGCGTCAAAACCAGCTTTTGCTACGGCCTTCCTTCAGATTCTCCCTCACTGC
>CAZLKP010000463.1:0-3473 GCA_964560095.1 uncultured Bacteroidia bacterium | reverse complement strand
ACTCGTCGGGGAGGGCGCGCTTGGGCAGGACCAATGCTTCTTTCCCGTCGAGATAGAGCATCCAATGGGAAGAAGTTTCGACGATATTCCTGACCTGATTCCAGCCAAAAGTTTGATTTCCCTGAGCCAGTTCTACGATGATATTTTGCTGATCTACTTGCCAGTTCCGCTTCCCCGTAACAACGCCTTCTGGCGCTTTTTTTACGACTGCCTGGACGTGGTTTTTCACCCGCATTTTCACAAAAAAATCCATGGTCAAAACATAAATCAGAGCTGCCCCTCCGATCATACCTGTAAGTGACCAGTCCCAGGAGTCTGTGAACAGCCGAATGCCCACAATCGCCAGAATGGCAATGCCGATCACCTGGAATCGGGACTTATTGCGTTGTTGGGCCCGCTGTGGCTTCGACCAGGCGTTGTAGTAGTTAAACGCGACCAGATCTTCAGGAATCTGCTCAAAAGAAATATCCAGCATCTGATTATTTTATCAAGGTGATAGTGCCACCGTGTTCAAATCGCTCTCCGTTGTTGGTCAAGGCCCTGACGACAAACGTATAAACGCCCTCCTGGGCCATGCCACTGCCCGGCACTCTACCATCCCACCCCTGTGAAAGATCATTCCAGGAGGTAATCAGTCTCCCCCAGCGGTCGAACACCAATACTTCTACCTCCATCAGGCCTTCTCCTTTCACAAAAAAGATATCATTTCGGCCGTCACCATTGGGGGTAAAGGCATTCGGAAAAAACAATTTCCCATCCGGAATGATCCGAATCATGGCGGAAAAAACAGTCGGGCATTCGAAAAACGCATTCCAAGCCGTCAAAACTACCTGGTAGTCACCCGGATCGGTAAACTGATGAACAGGATTCACCTCATCAGACAAATTTCCATCTCCGAATTCCCAGAGATAGGTCACAGCACCTGTAGATTGATTGTCAAATGCAATTGGCCCCACTGACTCAAGAATCGGATCTGCATAATCAGGAAAGGACACAAAGGAAGGCTCCGCCGGAGGCGTGTTGGGGATGGACACTGTCAATGTATCCTCGCAGCCGCGAATATCCCTCACTGTTACAACATAGTCCAGCCCTTGCACATCAATAGCTGATGGACCGCTGATTGCGAGCCCTGGCCAGCTATACGTATATTCCGGTGTGCCTCCAACCGAACTGAGCCAGGCAGCACCATTTGGCCAGTTACAATAAGCTTCCCGAATCGAATCCAGACTCAGCACCAACAGACCAGGCTCTACCACCTCCACTTCTGTAGCAGTGGTACAGCCGAGGCTATCTGTCACAATCAACCCATATACACCAGCGACCAGTCCTGTGGCTGTATCGCCCACCTGGATTGGATTGGTGAACCATTCTATGGTATTTCCGCCATTTCCTCCGAGAACATCCCCCCAGGCTATTCCATTATCCTCCTCATAGCATCGGACATCCCGGCTATCCGGAAATACCACCAACAGATCAGGCTCAAGGATCTGCACATCAGCCAATGTGAATGCACAAGCGCTGTCGTCGGTGACCTCAATCTGATAGGACCCGGGGTCCAAATCAGAAAAAGTAGAATCTGACTGCTGTGGCTGGCCATTGAGGCTAAACCCATAGGCTGGCACACCGCCTGAGGCTTGAACGGCGATCTCTCCGTTGTTTTCGCCAAAACACCTCACATCTGTTGCAGAAACCACATCCAGATTCAGAGGCTCAGGCTCATCCAGACTTAGCTGAAGCGTATCTGTACACAAGCTGTCATCCTGTACCTGCACAACATAGGTCCCAGCCAGGAGTCCTGTAAACGAAGAATCGGTTTGCGGCGCTCCCCCATTCAGGGAAAACAACCAGGGCTCTCTTCCACCAACTGCAGCTACGTGGATCTCGCCGGTATTGCCGGTATGGCAGGCAATATCTCGCAGGGATATCTGTGACAGAATCAGGCTATCGGGTTCAAGCACCTCAACCCCTATGGAATCCACACATAAGCTGTCGTCCCGGACCTGAATGAGGGAAAATCCTCCGGAGAGACCTCCGAAAACAGCTCCATTTTGCCAGGCTAATGTATCCAGCCGGAACTGATAGGCACCTGCCCCGCCAGTAGCCGCAAGACCCAATTCGCCGTTGGCCTCCCCAAAACACCTCACGTGTTGGACATAGGCTGTGTCCAGGATTAGCTGTGGCGGTTCTTCCAGGAACACTTCCAAACTATCCTGACACCCGTTGGCGTCAGTCAGAAAAGCCTGAAAGGTGCCCGCACTGAGGCTGTCGAAGAAAGGAGCAGGCTGGGTGGTATTGTCCAGCGCGTAGGCATATGGAGTCGTACCACCGACAGCGGAAAGCAGGATGTTTCCGTTGGGAATGCCGAAACAGGCGAGGTTTCGGCTGTCGGCCACAACCAGTTGAATCGGACCAGGTTCCGTAATGGTGAAAGGAATGGGAACAATACAGCCATTCGCATCTTCCAGAATGAGCGTATCAGTCATAGCCGGAAGAGAGGAAAATATGTTCGCGGCAGAGGTGTCTTCATTCAAAATGTAACGATAGGTCGGCATGCCGCCGAAAGCCGTCAGTTGAATATATCCGGTGCTATCGCCAAAACAGCCTACATTGGTTTGCTGAATAATCCCTCCGGTCAGACCTGTGGGGGTCGTGATAAATGTATCGACCATTGCCTCACAGCCGTTGGCGTCCTGAACTGTCAATGTGTACAAGCCCGCAAACAGATTATCAAAAATACCGGATGGCTGGAAATTGATTCCACCATCACGGGTGAACTGGTAACCCGGCTTCCCACCCATCGCCGAAACAGCCAGTGTTCCGGTATTATTCCCCTGACAATCCACATCAATGCGGTCACTGACAACGATCTCCAGAGCCGGTGGCTCGCCAACCGCTACTACAAGGGTATCGAAACAGAGACTGTCGTCCTGAATAATCAACTGGTAGTTTCCTGCCAACAGACCCGGAAATGTATCTACGGGGACGAATGGACTTCCCTCCAAAGAAAACAAGTAGTCCCCCCACCCACCAGTCGCTGCAGGTTCAATCAGACCTGTGGAATCCCCAAAACACAGGGCATCTGTTACGGTGGAAATAGCCGTCAGCGGATTGGGCTGCAATACGTCAAAAAGCGAGGTATCAAGGCAGGCACTATCATCTCTGACAACGACCTGATACATGCCAGCCCCTAACCCTGAAAAGGATGTCTGAGCAGCAAATGATGATCCCTGGAAGGCATACTGGTAGCCAGGCACACCTCCCGAAGCGGTCACACTCAAAGACCCGCTGAGATCTCCGTGACAATCAACCTGCCCGATCAGTGCAGTCGTCTGAATCGGTGTCGGTTCAGTCACTTGCACGGCTATCTGGTTTTGGCAACCATTGTCATCCTGGACCACAACCTGATAATTGCCAGCGCTTAAGCCCTGAAAGATTGGCGAGGCCTGGAAGCCACCTCCGGCCAGCTGGAACTG
>CAZLKP010000462.1:0-3496 GCA_964560095.1 uncultured Bacteroidia bacterium | reverse complement strand
AGCTACACCGGGAGGTCCAAGAAGGAAAATGCTTTCTCCCGCAACAGCCGAAAGCAGCGAGAGGGCCAAAATCCTGTCTTTTTCAAACAGATTCTTCCCCATGTGTTGTAGCAGCCCGCGGATCCGCTCCGAAGAGGGCAAGGCAGATGGATTCATGCAGGGAAAATAGTGAGGAATGCGGGAGAAAGGAAAACCCCCGACCAGCTGCTGTATGCTTCCCGACGATCTCAGGATTACTCGATTCGACACATGACCCTGATCAGGTAGGCTGAGATCAGGGCGAATGTCATCTTGGCATAGGTAAGATTCAAGATATCAGCCACACGCCAAGGACCACCAGCCCCAGCACCACCATGGCTACCCAAAGTGTCTGCTGTACACTACCTGTATGAATTCGCCGAAGCATCCTCCCCAGCCGGATCACACCATTGGCCACACCATTCACCAGGCCATCAATCAGGGTGTCATCAATGCGGTGAGCCAAAGAAGAAAGCGAAGGGGTCTTTCCTTCGTGAACAGCCAGCCAGGCGAAAAAATGAATGCTACCATCAATGATGCGCTTGTCCACAAACTGGGCCGCGCGACCAACCTGGAAAACAGCTCGTGCGAAGTACTGCTCATAGAGCACATCCAAGTAAAAATGAGATCGAAATACCTGACGCAGGCTTGATTCTCCTGCCTCCATCAATCGGTTCCGGGAAGCATAGAGCCAGACCAGGCCTCCGAGCGCCATAAATAATGAGACCCCAGCAACCAGGCCGTGGTGGGTCGTTTGCTCCGGACCGCTTGACCATCGCGCCAGCCACCAGCTATGAAATCCTTCAAACGGATTCAGAGAAAAAGGCAGCCAAAAGCTCATCAGCGCTAATATGGCCAACGGAAGCCACATACGTAGCCCAGGCTGGTGAAGGTCTGCGTAGCGCTTGCTGGGTTCACGAAAGAAAATGAGCCATGCGTGCCGGCCCATGTACCAGGCTGTAAGTCCTGCTGTAACAAACCCCATGATGGGAACCAACCAGGTCATTCCTCCCAACTCCATGGCCCAGTTGGTGGCCCCCAGCAGAATGCCATCCTTGGACAGAAATCCAGAAAACAACGGCAAGCCCGCCAGGGCCAGCATTGGCGGCAGGTAGGCAAAAAATACCCTCGGCAATTGCCTGCGCAAGCCTCCCATCTCACGCATGTCCTGACTGTGGACCGCATGAATGACCGCTCCGGCCGAGAGAAACAAGGCACACTTGAAAAACGCATGGGTAAACAAATGCAACAGCGCTATGTCGCGAGCCCCCACCCCAATACCCATCACCATATATCCGAGCTGGGAAATGGTCGAAAACGCCAGTACCCGCTTGATGTTCCATTGTGTCATCGCGGAGAGAGCCGCCATCATGGCTGTGAGGGCACCGACAAATGCAATAACGGCCCCGGCTTCCGGTGGGATCAGAAAGGCAATCCGGGCAAGCAGGTAGACACCTGCAGCGACCATCGTCGCGGCATGAATCAAAGAAGAAACCGGCGTAGGCCCTTCCATGGCATCGGGCAACCAGCCCTGAAGGGGAAATTGAGCTGATTTTCCGGCAGCCCCGAGAAAGAACCCAAATGCAGCTGCCATTTGCCAGGCGGGATCCATGGTAAGAATGGCTTCGGGTAAGGCTTCCAGGTTCAGCGTGTTGGCAAAACTGATCAGAATCATGATCCCTATGAGGAAACCAGCGTCCCCGAGGCGGTTGACAATGAAAGCCTTTTGAGAGGCGTTTGCAGGGGCCTCTTTTTCCCGCCAAAACCCAATGAGCAGGTAGGAAGCCAACCCCACCAATTCCCAACAAACAAACAGCAGCAGCAGGTTATCAGCCAACACCAGCCACATCATCGCCGAACAGAAAAAGCCCATATGAGCAAAATAGCGGCTGAATGCGTGATCTCCGGACATATACGCTGTTGAAAACAGATATACCAGGGTAGCCACCCCAGACACCATGGCCAGCATGGCGGCTGCCAATCCATCGACTCGCAGACCCCAGGTCAAACGCAGACCACTGGACTCCGTCCCAATGTCAATCCAGGTGCCACTTGTGCGAAACACCTCGCCATCGAGGGTCTGAGCCAGAACCCACAAGCTCAACAACAGCGATGCAGCAATACTGCCCGTGGAAATGATCGCAGCTTCCCCCTCGCGGGTCTTCTCACGAATCATACCCCACAGCCAGGCCAGCAACGGGAGGGATGCGGCAACAGCACTGATTCCTGTGATGGAGGAGAAAGGCATAGAGATCTGGTGTAGCGGAGAAAAATTCGGCCGGAATTTAGGAAGATTCACTGCGAAAGAGAAAGAAGGGAATTGATGAACGGAGGAATAGAGGAATATTGAGCAGAGGAACAAGGAACAGAGGAAGTAAATGAGAAATTCCCCTGCAGCGCAGGATTTGGGGACTAGAGAGGGGGACGGAGGGTGTGAACAAAAGAAACACTCAGCCCTACTTTGAGGAACAGAGTCATGAGAAAGTTGCTGGACGAGGCTTTAGAGACAGGCCGGAAAGGAAAATTCCGCCAACAACCCAGCCTCAACTTTCGTAGTTTTCCTTTATGGAAAACGACTTTATCTTTGACCTTCAGTCGGAATACAAGCCTGCCGGGGATCAGCCGGAAGCCATTCGACAGCTTACTAATGGCCTGGAGCAGGGAGAGCCTCATCAAACGCTCTTGGGGGTAACTGGTTCGGGAAAAACCTTCACCATTGCCAACGTCATTAAAGAGGCCAACCGACCCACCCTCATTATCAGCCACAATAAAACCCTTGCAGCGCAGCTTTACGGTGAATTCAAGGAATTTTTTCCCCATAATCTGGTCGAATATTTCATTTCCTACTACGACTACTACCAGCCCGAAGCCTTTATTCCCACAACCAATACCTACATTGAGAAAGACCTCTCAATCAATCAGGACATCGAAAAACTCCGCCTGCGGGCAACCACAGCGCTGGTTTCCGGCCGCAGAGATGTGATTGTGGTGGCTTCGGTTTCCTGCATTTACGGCATTGGGAAGCCTGACGATTTTACCTCCAATGTCTTCTATTCCAATGTTGGGATGGTCATTTCTCAAAATGCCTTTCTCGACCGCCTGGTCCGTCTGTTTTACAGCCGCAACCAACACCATCTCGAACCAGGAAAATTTCGAGTGAAAGGCGATACCGTCGATATCTACCCTGCCTACGACGACTATGGGGTCCGATTCCTGTTTTTTGGCGATGAAATTGAACGAATCGAACGCTTTGATCCCGAAACGGGCAAAAAAGTTGAAGTTCTGCGTGATTACACCCTCTATCCAGCCAACCTTTTTGTCACCCGCCGGGAATCCGTCAACATCGCCATCCAGGAAATTCAAGAAGATCTAATGAAGCAGGTCAAATACTTTGAAGACCAGGGCATGTACCTGGAGGCAAACCGGCTCAAGGAACGCACGGAGTTCGACCTGGAAATGATGCGGGAACTGGGCTACT
>CAZLKP010000461.1:0-3510 GCA_964560095.1 uncultured Bacteroidia bacterium | reverse complement strand
TGGGAGAGGGGCGAAAGTTTTGGTCGCGGGATGACTTGTTCATCGACGGGCAGGGGATTGTCCCATCGGACGGCAAGATGTGGGTGGATGTGATGGTAAAGCCGTTAGTAGGAGAAGAGTTTCCGGAAATTTTACACTTGCCCTTCAACGGCTTATCCCGGATGGCGCCATTTATGCGATGGACAAAAACCCGCATATGCTCTGGCGCCTGCAGAGCACCGAAAAGGTAACCATTGAAGTCATAGAAGGAGATTTTACCCGCCCATTTGATATGCCTGCTGTCGGTGGAATGGTCATGGCCAATGCCCTGCACTATGCCGAAGATCATCTGACAGCCCTGATGCATTGCCTTGAGCACCTCGATGCAGGTGGAACCTTTATTTGCGTCGAATACAACACCGATCGTCCCAGTCCGCCATACGTCCCCTACCCCATCCCCGAGAATCGCCTGGTCCTTCTCTTCGAACAGGCTGGCCTGACCGACATTCGCGTCACTGCCCGAAAGCCCTCCATCTACCAGGAAGAAATGTATGTACTGGTCGGTAAAAATGATTGTTGACGAAAATCGTTTGTTTGCAAAATGGTTCTATGGAATTTGAGAGCCGAGAGCCAACTACCTGTACCCAGTACTCTTTTCTATGAAACTTCGCATCAAATCCAATTCCCTGCGCCTCCGTCTTGAACGACCGGAGGTCGCTCAGCTCTGCCAGCAAGGCAATGTCTTTTCCGTTTGTCATTTCGGGGATCATCATCTCACCTATGGAGTAAGAAAAAGCAATGGAGAGGATATGAAGGCCGTTTTCGTCGGAAATCGCATTCTGGTAGATCTTCCTCAGGACTGGCTGGCCACCTGGGAATCAGATGATCGGGTGGGGTTTGAAACCACCGATGAGGAAGGCCTGTTCGTGCTGGTGGAAAAGGACTTTTAATGCCTCCATCCCCGTGAAGGAGAACATGAAGCCGACTGGCACCAGCTGTATGTGAAGGCAGAAAATTATGTACCCCTCCATAGAAGGGTCTTAGGCTATCTCAACGGCAGTAAGGCGCTCCTGGAGCCGCTTTGTCGGGTGGAACCTGCAAGCGGGAAAATTCACCAACCCAAAATGAGCATCGGTGAAAATGGATTTATCGCGTTATTTCAGGACTCGGAGGAGAACAGGGTCGCCCTGCATTCAGCCCGAAAGACTTGGGGTTAACCCGAGCAAAGCCATCATCTCCCTTTGGCACCAAGCCGCCTCTAAAAGGCTGGCACACAGCGCACGAAGCAGGGCAGCAGCACTGGCCCAGGCTGGCCGAATCGGCCCTCGCATTTACCCGTACGCTGTAGGGAAGGTGTTATGAACCTTCCTGGGATTCCCTAGAGAAATTCCATTTTTCATCCGCCGGTTGAAAAACTGAATCGCCGAATTCACTAGATTACCTTTCCACCAATTCTCGCATTCACTGATTCATTGTCCAGCATGGATGGAACTGCCATCATTTACACGGATCATCAATTTACAGATCTCTCCGCCAAAACTGCCCATGGATTACTCAGGCACGGAAAACGCTACGCCATTCAGGCGGTGATTGACCAGGTACACGCGGGGCGCGATGCCGGTGAAGTGATGGATGGAAACCATCTTGGCATCCCCATTTTCCCTTCCGTGAGGGCATCTATAAAAAAAAGTGGTAAAATCTCAGATTTCCTGGTGATCGGTATCGCCAGTGCTGGTGGGAGAATTGCCGAGGAATGGATGCCCGAACTGGAAGAGGCCCTAAAGGCAGGAATGTCGATCGTCAATGGCATGCACCATCTGCTGGTGGATCAGCCCCGGCTGGTCGAATTGGCCCGGACGCATCATGCCAGACTCATCGACATCAGAAAGCCCAAGCCAGCCACCCGACTGCACTTCTGGACGGGAAACATTGATCAGGTAGGCTGTCCGATTGTGCCGGTGATCGGGACAGACTGTGCCGTGGGAAAACGAACCACGGCGCGGTTCCTGGAACGCGCCTGCCATGCCAGAGGCATTCGCGCAGAAATGATCTACACTGGCCAGACAGGCTGGCTTCAGGGAGGAAAATATGGATTCATTTTCGACAGTACCCTCAATGATTTTGTGAGCGGCGAGCTGGAACATGCGATTCTCGAGTGCTGGAAGCATGAACACCCGGATCTCATTCTGATCGAAGGTCAGGCGGCCCTTCGCAATCCCAGCGGTCCCTGTGGCTCGGAGTTTCTGGTATCCGGCAGAGCAGATGCCTGTATTCTGGTGCATCCTGTTGGGCGCGAATACCACAAAGGCTGGAAGCGCGTCAGGCGAGCCATTGCCCCGATTGCATCTGAAGTGGCTCTGGTGAAGGCATATGGCGTCCCGACACTCGGAATCGCCCTGAATACCCGGGCTGTCGGCCAGGATGAGGCCCTCGTCATTCGACAGAATATACAGAAATCTCTCAGTATTCCGGTGGCACTTCCGCTGGAAGAGGGGGTGGACAACCTGGTGGATGAACTGGAAAACATGCTCAAACGCTGGTCGATCACATGAGCGGAATCCTTGCGACATTTATCCCTCTATGCTGCTTATGAGACAACATCTAAAACTATGACGATTCAGGATATTCGCATTCATCGCGCCGAACTGGGTCTTACCCGCCCCTACACCATCGCCTATCGCACCGTGAGTCACTCCGAAGTCGTGTGGGCAGAAATCATCGCTAGCAACGGAACGGTAGGGATCGGAGCAGCCAATCCCAGCCCGATGGTGACGGGAGAAACACTCGACGACACGGAGCGAACGCTGTATGAGATTGCCCCGCAGTTCGTCGGTGCATCTCCACATGCCCTGCGGGCGAATAGCGAACAGCTAATGCAGATGACTCCTTTTCCGGCCGCACGCGCCGTGCTCGATATTGCGTTTCACGATCTACTGGGAAAACTGGTTGAAAAATCCACCGTGGATCTCTTGGGTCGCGCCCATCGCGAAATGCTCACCAGCATCACCATTGGCATCAAGGGTGTGGAAGAAACGCTGGAGGAAGCCAAAGAATACCACAGCATGGGGTTCAAAAGCCTAAAAGTCAAACTGGGCCATGCCATCGAAGAAGATATTGAGCGCACGGCAAAGCTCAGGGAGCATTTTGGCCGCAACATTCTCATCCGCGTGGATGCGAACCAGGGCTATTCCCGGGCAGAATTACAGTTGTTCTTCGATAAAACAAAACATTTCGACCTCGAGCTCATCGAACAGCCGATCAAATACGACGACATCGAAGGCCTCCGCGAGCTGGTCCATGAGCAGAAACAGGTGATCGCGGCCGATGAAGCACTCAAAAGTTATGATCATGCTCTGAACCTGGTCTCTCCTACCCCAGCCTGCGGCATTTTCAACATCAAACTCATGAAAAGCGGGGGCATCTATCCCGCCCTGCAAATCGCCGATCTGGCCCGCCACGCTGGCATCCGTCTCATGTGGGGCTGTAATGACGAAAGCATCGTGAGCATCACAGCCGCCCTCCACGCGGCCT
>CAZLKP010000460.1:0-3510 GCA_964560095.1 uncultured Bacteroidia bacterium | reverse complement strand
TCAGACAAGGTGCCATCCACATCCAGAAGAATGAGGCCGGGCTTCCAATTCACCCTGCGTCCATGAACCAGCTGCAGATCTTTCCGGAGCAGGTCATCAATGGTACACCCTGCAAGATCTGCAATTTCTATTAGGGCCTGAGGGTGGAGATCGCGGATTTCCCGGAGATACAACTTCCAGTTAGGAATATCTGTATCCCAGTTGATTTCGGACCGGGTGTCCTCCAGGTATTGAAGGTTTTGAGTCAGCTGCATAGAGCGAAGATAGGCCTGTATCCCGAAACGGCCACAAAAAAGAGGTTGTCTCAAACGCTTCCTGGTTACCGCTATGACGCAAAGTTGAAGACGCAAAGGTCGCTACAAGATCAATCCCTGGCAATCTTTGCACCTTCTTCGCGTCCTAACGCTGATAACCTTTACTTTTGAGACATCCCCCTGTTGACAGATCGGTAATCTATCATGTTTTCACCCTCAAGGCAGCACGTTAATTACAGGCTTTAGCAGATAGCGACTGTTTCCGGTCTTCACAACAGATTTCTCCGCATCAAAATCCAGGGTCACATTGGTGAGGCTGTCCGAAACCATGAGCTTTTGAAGCTTGATTTTGAGTCCGGAGCTACTCCCACTTGGCACAAACAGCGGATACACAACGCTATCCACCATCACAGAGTTACTGTCACCCAAAACAAACCGCAGCTCCTGGATTTCGCCCGGAGGCAGTGTGTCGTTGACAATCAAGGTATCATCGCCAGCCTGATACTGCAGCAAATCATATATGCCCTGGTTGGTATTCAAATCCACCCAGGAGCTGTCATCTTTGATTTTGATTCTGACTTGCTGGAGGTCCACATTAACCTGCTGATAATCGCCTGGATTATCTGTGAGGTAGATAATCAAGCGGGCAGCACCAGAAACCGGGTTGCCAGGGAGCACTTGTTGGATCTCGCAGGCCCAAAGACCAAAAAGGAAAAGGAGGGGGAAACAAATCGGCCAGTGCTTTTTCATAGAATGAGATGAAATGAATAGAGACAGGAAAAGCGCAATCCTGATGCCAATGGCCCAAAGCTGCCACCAATACATGTTGGTGAGCTTACCGGTTCAGGGAGATGCCCCAATCGTCGAAGAGAGCTTCAATGTGGCAGATCAACAGCCTTAGATCTGCATAATTCTTTGTTACTTCATGTTCCTGTTTTATCCGGTGTGTTCTTCCACCGGGATCTTTGTCCAATCAAGCCTTATGAAAAGATTATTTGTCACATTCACTCATATCCTGGTTTTTGTATGGCTGATCCAGGTTTCCACGGTTCCGGCCAATGCCCAGTACAACCCCACCGATGACCAGATTTCGCTGGAAGAAGTTTGGCTTAGCGGATTGTATTTCCCTGACTATGCCAGTGGATTTCGTTGGATGCAGGATGATACCTATTACACGGAGCTGACTCCCGGCAAAGGCATTGCCCGGTTCAGCATCGACCAGGAAGAAAAAGTCGATGAGATCGTGCTGTTTTCCGACTTGGATCTCCAGGGGATTTCTCAAGATGATATCAGTGATTACCAGTTTGGGAAAGATGAGAACTTTCTGGTCCTGGAGGCAGACGTCACGCCGCTATACCGCCACTCCACCAAGTCTGTAGTTCTGGCCGTGGATCGTGCCGCGAACAAAACCATGCTCCTGGCAGAAGGAAATAAAGTCAGTCACCCGACATTTTCCCCAGATGGCACCCAACTGGCCTATGTCTTCGACAACAATCTCTATGTGATGGAATTTCCCTCTGGCGAGGTGACGCAACTTACCCAAGATGGTGAAACCAATGCCATCATCAATGGCATGGCTGACTGGGTTTACGAGGAAGAATTCTCCTACACCAAGGCCTTTTGGTGGTCGCCCGATGGAAGCTACCTGGCCTATGTGAGATTTGATGAATCTGCTGTTCCCGAGTTTTCCATGCCCATGTATGGCGAGCTCTACCCCAAACTCCACACCTTCAAATACCCCAAGGCAGGAGAACAAAACTCACAGGTCACCGTCCACATTTACCACCTCAACAACCAGGGGACCATACAGGTCGATATTGGGGAAGACACTGATATGTATATTCCACGCATGAGCTGGATCTCTGAAGATCAACTGGCTGTGATGCGTCTTAACCGGCTCCAGAATGACCTAACCCTCCTGGCCGCCAGTCCATCTGATGGCAGTAGTGAAGTGATTCTCCGCGAGCAATCCGATGTCTATATTGAGGTGTCTGATTTGTCATGGGATTTTGAAAAGTGGCATTTCCTTCGCGAATCCGATGACTTTCTTTGGATCAGTGAAATGGACGGTTTCTATCATATTTACTCCTACAACCGTGAGGGGGAATTGGTGCGGGACCTGACACCAGGAGAATACGAAGTCACCAGCATCGTAGCCGTAGATGAAGAGCAGGATCGCCTCTATTATCTCTCTGCAGAAGAAGGTTCTACAGAGCGACACCTGTATTCGGTCACGCTGAAAGGCAAAAAGAAAAAGCGCCTCACCATAGAGCCTGGTGTCCATCGCATCAGCTTCAGCTCAGCTACCAACTATTTTGTGGATGATTACAGCAGCGCCACCGATCCGGGAAAAACCTTGCTCCGGAATGCCGATGGAGAGGTGATTAAAGAGCTGGTGACAAACGACCGGCTACGGACCACCATGGAACAGTTGAATATTGCCGACATAGAGCTATCAACCATCACCACCGAAGAGGATGTAGAGCTGAATTCCTGGATCATCAAACCTGCAGATTTTGACGAAAGTGAGTCGTATCCGGTGCTCATGTTTTGCTATGGGGGCCCCGGCAGCCAGGAGGTACTCAACAGCTGGCAGGGTATCAATTATCTGTGGTTTCAGATGCTGGCTCAGCAGGGATATGTAGTGTTTTGTGTAGATAACCGCGGGACCGGGGGAAAAGGAAAAGCCTTTCGCACCTCCACTTACCCCAATCTGGGGCACCTGGAAACCATCGACCAGGTAGCCGCGGCCAAATGGCTGCAGAGCCAGCCCTGGGTAGATGGGGACAGAATCGGTATCTGGGGTTGGAGTTATGGTGGTTATCTCACCTCTCTTTGCATGACGAAAGGAGGCGGGATCTTCAACATGGGCATTGCTGTGGCACCGGTCACCAACTGGCGGTTCTACGATACGATTTACACGGAGCGATACCTCAAAACGCCGCAGCTCAATGCGGAGGGGTATGATGACAACTCGCCGATCAATTTTGCCAACAAACTGGAAGGGGCCTATCTGCTGGTTCATGGCACCGGCGACGATAATGTTCATTTCCAGAATTCTCTGGAAATGGTCAATGCTCTGGTGGCTGCCAATAAGCAGTTTGATTCATTCTTTTACCCCAACCGAAACCACGGAATCTATGGTGGCTATACCCGTTACCACCTTTACAAGAAAATGACAGAATTTATCCAGGAAAATCTGTAAGAAACCTGATTCATCAACCAAGGAGGCTATTGCGTACATCTCTAGCTTCCT
>CAZLKP010000459.1:0-3511 GCA_964560095.1 uncultured Bacteroidia bacterium | reverse complement strand
GTAATAACTTCACTGGCTACTAGATGCATGGTCATCCCATCTTGCTCCATATCCATTTGCAGAGGCATGCCATTCACCCCTTTGAGGGCAAACTCGTTCTTTTCGGATTGTGGCTGGATATCTTTAGCGATCCACATTTCGGCAGTGCGACCACCCGTATAGGTCACCATCACTTTTTCGGTTTCGAAGCCGGCAATGTCCTGGGTATCTCCGGTGTATTCCACTTCAAAATCCTCCTCGGGCTGCTCTTCCGCCGATTCATCATCAATGTTCTGGTACATTTTCTGGCCCATCATATCCATCAGGACAATGCCTTTTTTCTCTGCTTCATCGTTGATGGCGATCGTGGTCATGATGTTCATGTTCATTTCAAGGCGCATTTTGCGATCAAGAAACATCATGGTCATCGTGCTCCCTTCCAGCATGGAACGGCTCATTTCATCAATGTCATCCGAATCAAATTCGATGTCAAAGACAATGGTAACATTTTCATAGGGCTGAGCAGATACAGAACCCAGCATGGCCAGCAGTCCGACCATCATCAAAATAGTAGTTCGAAAAATTCTCATGTTTTTGAGGTAAAAATGACTGGAGGGGGACTTTGTTTTTACCCCCTCTTGGTTGAAACGAAAAGTACAGAAAAAAATTAGCCCTCCATGACCAACATGGAATATTTGCATGATTCTTACGATACCAAATTTCCTTTTGTAGCTGAAAACGAATAAAAAAAGCCGAATTTTTAAGCTAACTAGCAAGATGGGCCAGGCAAAGATGATAGAAGGAAACCGCGTGATATTGAGACCCATGGTTCTGAAAGAGCGACCCAAGTTCTATCGCTGGGCTACCCAATCTGAGGCAACACAGTGGTGGTATGGAGATCTCTACGGAGATGATGTGCCGGGCTACGAAGTGTTCAAACTGGAATGGACCGAAGATTACTTTACCGACGAATTTCCTGAGCGTGGACGATGTTTTGTGATTGTGTATGAAGGAAAGGAGGTAGGGCAAATCAATTACAACGAAATACTACCCGCAGACAAATCCACAGAATTGGATATCCTCATCCCGAGCAATCAATTTACTGGCCAGGGGATTGGCACAGACGCCATCAATACGCTTTCGAGGTGGTTGTTTGCGAATCAGAACGTGACTAGGATTCGAGTCGAGGTCGTTCGGCAGAATATTCGCGCCCAAAAAGCCTATGCCAAAGCCGGCTATCAATGGATATACACCTACATCCTGAACGGTATTGAATGGCATGTCATGGAGAGACTTCCACTTGATCCTTAATTCCCCCTCCTTTTTTCTACCTTGCAGGCTCATTTTGCCACATATAACTCTTTTTCATGAGTGAATTTTTGCCAGACTTTCTCACAAAAAGAAACATCCCGTTTTCTTCCACCGATTCAGGACTTCATTACCATATAACCAGCCAGGGCAATGGGGATCAGGCGAAAGCCGGCGATTACGTTCAGGTTCACTATACCGGCACCTTTCTCGACGGCAAAGTGTTTGACAGTTCAGTAGAGCGCGGTATGCCGATTGTGTTTCAACTGGGGCAGGGGCAGGTGATCCCTGGTTGGGATGAAGGCATTTCACTCTTCAAAGAAGGAGGAAAGGGGCTGCTATATGTTCCGCCTCAGTTGGCTTATGGCGAGCAGGGAGCTCAGGATGTGATTCCCCCCAATTCTTCCCTGAAGTTTGACATTGAGCTGGTGTCTATCATGGACGAGGATGCCTACAAAAAATGGGAGGCAGAAGAGAATGAGCGTCGTCAGAAACAGATCCAGGCGTATGTGGAGAATCAGATGCGGAAGGAACTCCAGGTCATTGCAGCCTACGCCAAAGATCAGGGCATGCCGTTTCAAATGGCTGATTCGGGCCTCTTCTATCTGATCGAGCAGGCCGGAGAAGGGGAAAAAGCAGAACCAGGCAAAGAAGTCTCTGTGCATTATACCGGTCGCTTGCTCAACGGAAAGGTCTTTGATTCCTCCCACCAGCGCAACCAGCCGATCACCTTTACCCTCGGACAAGGAAAAGTTATTCAGGGGTGGGAAGAAGGGCTGGCCCTGTTTCGCGTAGGGGGGAAGGGTAGGCTAATTATTCCTTCTTTGCTCGGCTATGGGCCAAGGCAAATGGGAAGCATTCCTGCCGAATCCATTCTGTTATTTGATATTGAGCTGGTCGGAGTGAATTAATACAATTCCACCTCTCCCAATAGCTCAAATCCATCCGGATCACGGAAAATGATGCGGTAATGTCCCGGATTTAGTCCCTGTATCGGCAGCCGGAGCCATTCGTGGTTGCGAAGGGTTCTGCCTGGAAATTCCTTCATGACTTCCCCAAAGTCATCGCGGATCATTGCTGAAAAATCGGCCGGAGACTCCAGATTGAGCCGAACCGGCAAATCCCCACTTCGGAGATCATGCGCACGCGGGATCTCTAACACAGGCTCTGTCGGCACTAGACCGGATGTCCTCATAGAACGGGCAGCTACCGTGTTTTGGGCCAGAAAGGTCTCAACACCTGAAAATGGACCATTGTCCCCGCCAAAATCAGCCCTGACACGCCAGAAATAGGTTTTACCCGTCTCAATGCCCCGAACGGTAATGGAGGGTGTAGCTGTATAGACAGACTTGACATTCCGGCTGCCGGCAGGCTTGATCTGCACCCGGTAGCCGGTAGCGCCTTCCACTGCCTGCCATTGAAGTGCCACTTGCCCGGCCTCAGTAGGAGAGGCTCCCAGACCAGTCGGCGAGAAGTTCATACTTCCCGTGTTTCCGGTTTCCGCCGGACAGCCGCTGGTCCGAAACTGGCGGGAGTTGGAGAACCCCTTGCCCATACTGGCAATCACAGCTTCCATCTGAAATTCATAATCGGTACAAGGTTGCAATCCGGAGGTGTTCACTTCGTTGCCTGAAAAATTGCGACGAAGCCACCGCTCGGAGCCTGTTCTGCGAAAGCGAACATTATAGCTTTCTGCTCCCGATACTTCGCCCCAGATCAGTTTGGCAGCAGAGGGGGACAAAATCTCCACATCTAGTTGGGCCACAGGAGCCGGGGTAGCTTCCGGCACGAGCCCTGGCGAACGACGCAGAGAAGCCCGGGCTCCCCCAGGAAAAAACAAGGCCTGCATCCTGTCTGCCTGCCCAAATGTGAATAGATTCATACAGGCATCGTTGGTGTAATCCATGAAGTTGGAGGTCATAACAGGACCGCTGCATGCATTTCGGATAGGCGGGCAACCCTGGGTAGGCTGGTCTGCAGGAGGCGTATCTGCCACATGATCATCTTCGGAGCAGGGACCGTCGCCCCAGATATGGCGAAGATTCAACCAGTGACCAACTTCATGGGTGCAGGTTCGGCCTCCGTTAAAAGGCGGGGTCACAATACCTGTGGTCCCGAAAAATTTGTAACCGATCACAACCCCGTCAGTGGCTACAGGGCCACCCGGAAACTGGCTGTAGCCGAGCACACCTTCGGTGTGAGAGCTTATCAAGGGCCAGGCTGG
>CAZLKP010000458.1:0-3520 GCA_964560095.1 uncultured Bacteroidia bacterium | reverse complement strand
GCATGTGCACAGCGCATCATTCAGATCCTTCAGAAATACAAGGAACTTCAGGATATCATTGCCATCCTTGGTATGGACGAGCTGTCTGACGAGGATAAACTGGCAGTTGAACGTGCCCGTAAGGTTCAGCGCTTCCTGTCTCAGCCATTCTTTGTGGCGGAGCAATTTACTGGTATCCCAGGGCAGTTTGTTGAGATCGAAGAAACCATCCGCGGATTCAATATGATCCTGGATGGGGAATTGGACCACCTGCCTGAAAATGCCTTCTACCTGCGTGGCGGCATCAATATGGCGATCGAAGCTGGCGAAAAAATGCTGGCAGAATCTCAATCTTAACTCATTCCTGAATCATTCTTCCCATGAGTACCTTCCAACTCGATATTGTTACCCCCGAAAGTAACGTCTTCTCAGGAGAGGTAACCAGTGTTACCGTACCCGGAACACAGGGGAGCTTTCAGGTGCTGGTGAACCACGCCCCTATTATTTCGACGCTCGGAAAAGGTAGAATGAAATATGTCGATGCCAAAGGGGCTGAATCCGAATACAGCGTTGAAGATGGTGTTATTGAAGTGTTGAACAACAAAGCTATCGTTCTCGTAGAAAGGTTGGCGAAAAGGTAGATGCCTTCGCCAAAAAAACTGTGTTTGTTTGTTGTAGAAAGGCCAGTTACGTCATGCGTAATCGGCCTTTTTCTCAATTGTTAACAGCCAGAGATGCGCTGATTCAAATAATCTTCCAACACGCTAATTGTACCAAAAACAACCCCTATTTCGTTTAAATTGTGAATATCTGTTGTTTTTCTCCAAATATCTCTCATTAGCCAGGAGCCGGGATAATCCTGCTTACTGAAACTTACCGGACGGAATAATTGGTTTTGGAGAGAAAGTTCCTGATATTCTCCTGTCTTTTCCCAAACACGGATCTGAGTTTCACTGTTCCGGCCTACCATCGGGCACGGGTAACTGCTGTTTCATCATATGGAGATCCGAAGGTTCCACCATGCGAAAAGACTGATTGGCCTCTTGGCCACTCTACTTGCATTTCCTGTACAGTCATTTGCTACCCATGGTATGGGGGCAGATATTACTTACGAATGTCTGGCACCAGGGCAGTACCGAGTCACGCTTACTTTTTTTAGAGATTGTGCGGGAATCTCGCCTGCCACAACAGAATTTCTGACAGTGCGGTCGCTCACCTGCGGAGTCAATACCACTGTTACCTTGACGCAGCCTGCACCGGCCCTTGATGTGACGCCCATTTGCCCTTCCCTTGTAAGTGCCTGTGTTGGTGGTGCTGGAGCGAGTAATTTTGGCATCGAGCAATATACCTACTCCGGCCTGTTGAACATACCGGCAGGATGCGGAGCAGACTGGATTCTGGGATGGGAAAACTGTTGCCGCAACTTTGCCATTTCTACCCTGAATACCCCCGGAAACCAATCTTTGTATGTCGAAGCCCTGCTCGACAATACGAAAAGCCCCTGTAATAATTCCCCTATCTTTACCAATATTCCCACTCCGATAGTCTGCGTCAACCAACCCGTGATCTACAATCATGGAGTGATAGACACAGATGGGGATTCGTTGGTTTTTTCTTTGACCAACTGCCTCCAGGATCCGGGCATTCCTGTTACATATGCCCCTGGATATTCTGCTCCTGCTCCGTTGAGCACCTCTACGGGCATCAACATTGATCAGCAGACAGGCTCAATCTCATTTACTCCCAACCAGTTGCAGATCGGGGTGATTTGCGTCCTGGTAGAAGAATTTCGAAATGGTGTAAAAATTGGCGAAACAGTTCGGGACATGCAGTTTAGTGTGATCAATTGCAGCAACTCCCCTCCGATTGCCAGTGGTGTCAATGGAAATTCCGGGGTATTCGATGTGAATTTTTGTGTGGGGGCCAACAATTGTTTCGATATCCTGATGTCCGATCCGGATTTTGATAATATTGTCGTCTCATGGAATCAAGCCATTCCTGGAGGCACCTTTATGGTAAACAACAACAATACCCAGAATCCTACAGCTACCTTCTGCTGGACCCCCACCTCTGCAGATATTGGCACTCATTTTTTTACGGTATCGGTGCAAGACGATAATTGTCCGCTCCAGGGAGCAGGTACTTACGCATTTTCCATCACAATTGTACCTTCGATTTATCCTATCTCGGTCACGCCAGATACCTCTGTTTGTGTGGGTGAATCAGTGTCATTGACGGCATCTGCTGCCGGTGCTTCTGGTTTCACCTGGACTCCAGCCCTTGGCCTGAACACCACCACGGGTTCATCCGTGGTGGCTTCTCCGATGATTCCAACCATCTACACGGTTTCGGCGATCTTTCCTGACGGGTGCGGAGCCCAGGCTCAGGTCACTGTTACACCGAGAAATGGTCCGCAAGTTTCTCTCACTCCTCCTGTTGCCTATATATGCCCGGGGAACTCAATCAATCTGAATGCAACTTCTGCCACAGCTACTTCCTACTTGTGGTCAAATGGAGGCACAGGAAACTCGATAACGGTGAGCCCTGGCACCAGTACGACCTACCAGGTGATTGCGACAGATACTCAGGGGTGTACCGACACATCTGAAGTGGCAGTGAATGTCAATACACCAGGCTCAAATTCCTGCGATGTGGTGTATGTAAGTCCAGGAGCCAATGGCGCGGGCACAGCTGCAGATCCTGCCGATCTGGTTACTGCATTAAGCCTGGCCGCTTGCAATGATATGTTGATCAAGCTGGATATCGGGACCTATATCATTGACCAACCCATAACCGGGGTAACCAGTAACCTCACGCTCGAAGGAGGATATGATCAGGGAAATGGATGGCAAAAAACCAGCCTGGCCGGTGCGACCACGATTAGGCGATCCGAACTCAACCCTGAGGGGGCACCCGGTCAACAACGTCTTGTTGCTATTGACATCGCTAATGCGTCGAATTTTACCTTTCAGGATGTGACCATTGAAACCGCGAATGCGAATCAGCCAGGCATGTCCACCTACGGGGTGCATCTTAGCAATTGCAGCGATTATTCCTTTGTGCGGGTACAGGTTTTGCCTGGCGGCGCTTCTGACGGGCTTACCGGAATTGATGGCGCTGCTGGTGCCAACGGTGCAAATGGAGAAGATGGCGCTGCAGGAAGCGACAACAATCAGGATATTCCGGGCGCAGGAGGGGATGGTGGAAATGGTGGTGGTGCCTTGGGATTTAACGGCATCGGCGGTGCTGGAGGTGTGGACGTCAACGGACCAACCACTTGCTGTGCCCCTGGTGATGACGGAGCAAACGGATTGGCTGGAAATGTAATCAGAATGGGTGGAGGAGGAGCCGGCGGGGGTGCTGGCGGTGAAGCGGATAATAATGGTGGTACCGGGGGTGAAGGGGGCCTGAGTGGGGCAGGCCTTCCAGGTGGAAATGGAGCTCTTGGAGGTGTCTGGGGAAATATTGGAGGAGATGGGGATAATGCGCAGAATGGTGCTGATGGGTTAGATGGCTTGAATGGTGCCGCAGGATTAGCTCC
>CAZLKP010000457.1:0-3523 GCA_964560095.1 uncultured Bacteroidia bacterium | reverse complement strand
TCCTGCCGTCGAAGGATATGCCGTGGTCATTGTTGTTGCGATTGGCAAAGCTGGTATTCAGTTGTTGTGGTTCCCCACCGCGCACCGGGATCGTCCACAAATGTCCATCCTGGTTGAATAGCAAATGCGCTCCATCCGGCATCCAGTTGGGGGCTTCCAGCCGCTCCTCATATTCGTGGATGATGGTTCTGTGGCCGGTGAATACATTCATCACTTCCAGCCTGGAGCCCAGAAATCCATCGTTCTGCGTGTCGTAGCCGTCTGTCACAGGCTTTTCGATGCGCACGTTCCAGGCTCTGAATGTTTCCAGGACATCCTGTTGATGGGCAGACACAAACAGGCCTACCAGCACCTGATCGGGCAGATGAGGCGTGTCATGACGACCGATTTCCTGGATGGTCTCCCCTGCATGGGCGGCACGCATGATGCAGGTGCTTCCAGCACGCTCCAGTTGAAGGATGCTAAACTGTCGCTTGGGCGAGACAATCCGGTCTTCAGCATCCCGGATGTAGGCGCCCCGAAGTTCCCGCCATTGCAGGGCAGTCTCACCATCTCCCCGGATCGTAGCAGCAATATGCGCGGCCTCCGGGTCCAGAGATTCCCGGATCATCCATCCTGCCATTCGGTAGGGATTTTCCTCCTGACCGACCCATTCCACATGGGCCGTGAGAATGAAATTGCCGGTCATTATCCGGTAGGCCAAATGTCCTGCTTCCCTGTTGGCTGTGCCTTGTCCAGCTCCTTTGAGCAGATAGGTTTGCGTAGCAGCATCATAAGTCACCTTACCGGCGGACGATGGTTCCCCGATGTCACGGGAATGTGTAAACATTCCCCGATCGGATGAAGGTTGTGCGAAGGCTGAAGCCATAACAAAGCAGATTGAGAAACAGACATACCGGATCATACCCATTTGGATTTTGGGTAGAATACAGAAACTCATCTGCTTGTGTGTCATGGGCGTTGCTGGTCCAGGAACAATATTAACATCTAGCCTTCCGCCTTCGATTTACCAGTAAAGACCATGAAAGTGGATAGTCGTTCATTAATCGGAGCAAGAAGTCCTGAATCTGGTTTTCCCTTCCTGTGAGGACTTCCGCAGTCAGATTGGTTGCGGAATTCCCAATTCTCAACCAAATGATTTTCGGAGGATGACCTCTCACAATAGATAAGTCCGAAAAATCCTGATCACCAGTCACGATAGCGAGTTCATTCCTTTTAGCATAGGCCCCATATCGCTGTCATGTTCTGACGACTATTCCACTGTGACTGACTTGGCCAGATTCCGTGGCTGATCCACATCGCATCCTCGCATCACTGCGACATAATAGGATAGTAATTGCTGTGGGATGACCGTGAGGAGAGGTGTAAGAACTGGATTGACCTGAGGAACTTCAATGACGAATTCTGCCAGGTCCCGGATCACGGTATCGCCTTCACTCACCACGGCAATGACGCGCCCACCTCGCGTCACGACCTCCTGCAGGTTACTCACAATTTTGTCATACGACTCATCGCGGGTGGCGATAAACATGACCGGCATATTTTCATCGATCAATGCGATGGGACCATGCTTCATCTCAGCTGCAGGGTATCCTTCTGCATGGATGTAGGAGATTTCCTTCAGCTTGAGGGCCCCTTCCAGAGCCACCGGAAAGTTTAATCCACGACCCAGATAGAGAAAGTTGGAAACATGCTGAAATTCATCTCCGATGGAGCGGATGTAATGATCGGATTCAAGGATGCGTCCGACCAGCTCCGGAATTCTCACCAGCTCTTTCATAGCCTCTCTCATTTCCGGGGTCGATGTTCCACGAAGCTGCGCGATATACACGGCCATCAGGGTGAGAACGGTAACCTGAGAGGTGAAGGCTTTGGTGGATGCCACCCCGATTTCAGGTCCTGCGTGGATATACACACCGGCTTCTGTTTGTCTGGAAATGCTAGATCCGACCGCATTGACCACCCCAAGGGTGAGCGCACCGGCTTCCTGTGCCAGTTCGATGGCCGCCAGCGTATCTGCGGTTTCCCCGGACTGTGAAATCGCAATCACCACATCATCGGGATAAATGATGGGGCGCCTGTATCTGAATTCAGAGGCATATTCGACTTCCACAGGAATCCTGGCAAAATCTTCAAAGAGATATTCGGCCACCAACCCAGCATGCCAAGAAGTTCCGCAGGCCACAAAAATGATCCGACGGGCATTTCTCAATTTGTCCTGTACATCGACCAGTCCCCCCAGCCACACAACACCATTGTCTGGATTCACCCGGCCGCGCATCGACTCGGCTATGGATCGGGGCTGCTCCATGATCTCTTTGAGCATGAAGTAGTCGTATCCGCTCTTTTCGATTTCTTCAAGCTCCATTTCAATACGTTCCAGCAGCGGGGTGCGTGGAAGGTTGCCGATGGTTTTGATCTTGTAGCCGTCACGCCGAAGAATGGCCATTTCTTCATCTTCGAGGTAAATCACATCCTTGGTGTAGGAGATGATCGGTGCCGCATCCGAGGCAACGACGTATTCGCCCTTTCCGATCCCCACAACGATGGGGCTACTTTTTCGTGCGACAATGAGTTGATCGGGTTCATCACTGGCCATCACAATGATGCCATAGGCACCGACAACCTCATTGAGGGCGTGGCGGACGGCTTCCTCCGCACTGGAAGCCCCCTGATTATAGAAAAACTCGATCAACTGGACCAGGACTTCGGTGTCGGTCGCCGATTGAAACGCGTACCCGTGCCGAGTGAGTTTTTCCTTAATGGTGGCATAATTCTCAATAATCCCATTGTGGATGATGGCAAACTTGCCGGAACGGGACATATGCGGATGCGAGTTGATATCGGAAGGCTCGCCGTGTGTGGCCCATCGGGTGTGGCCCATTCCTACTGTGCAGTGCTGCGCCAGGCCATTCACATGATTCTCCAGTTCACTCACTTTTCCGCGTTTTTTAAACATGCGGATGGAGCCATTCTGGAGGGCAACTCCTGCAGAGTCATACCCTCTGTATTCAAGACGCTTCAGACCTCCAATCAGGATAGGATAAGCCTCCTGATGTCCAATATATCCGACAATTCCACACATGATGTTTGATTTTCAGCTTGGGGTGATGTTCGCAATTTGTCAGGAAATGCAGCCACTTTCACTACAAAATCAGGTCATTGACTACATGGTGACTGGCAGTTTGAACATTCTTGCGAGCCGACCCTGGAATGGTCCTTTCTACCTGAAAAAGTGATCTACCTCGGGGCCGTCCCCACGGTTAACTCCAGCCTCGGTCGGAGGTCTGGATTGGGATGACCCGATCCGGCAAAAACGGCTCTGCGAACAGAAGAACGTGTCTGGCTGGGGATGATCACGAAGCCGTTGTCGTTCTCAATGCTGCCATTGTAAAGTCTCTGGAGGTAGCCAGTAACAGGGATGATATATGCCTGCCGATCGGCATTGTAAACAAGGGCTGATGAGCTACTAGAGACACTGATTCCCAGGTTATTTTCGATAATTTCCTTCCCATTTTCATCT
>CAZLKP010000456.1:0-3531 GCA_964560095.1 uncultured Bacteroidia bacterium | reverse complement strand
AGGCACCTTCTGAAGGATGTTGTAGTTGTGGAAGCCCAGTTCAAGAAACAGGGGCTCTTTGATTCTGATCGACATACCGGCTGCGAGTCCTGCATACACATTGCCTGGTCTTAGGTATGGGATATCGTCACCGCAGGTGCAGTAGTTGCCGTAAAAGAGTCCGCTTTCCAGAAACAGGCGAATATCATCATCGTTCACGACATTGAACCGACCATTCAGACCGGTGATCCAGTAGTGATTGATCCCGCTGCTCCTATCTCCAGACCATATATTCAACAGATTGGCACCGATATACCAGTACTTGCTGATCCCATAGCTCAGATCCACACGGAAGGTGTATTCCTGCCAGGTCGAAAATCTCTGATCCCAGATATAGGTAAGAGAAGTACCGACGAGTAAATGGGGTGAACATTCACTGGTACTGTCAACTTGTGTCTGAGCATGTACAGCGTTTCGGGAGCTGCAGAGGGCAGCAGCGATCCACAGACAGGCGAGAATGGCTTTCATGGCTGGTAGGGAATAAAGAATTCTAAGCCCAGGCGCGGGGTAAGGGGAAAGGCGACCTCATACCTCGCAGCAGGGCGATTGACATAAAACAAGCTGAATTCCAGACAAAGACTTTTCAGGAGCTGGAGATTGAAACCGACTCCCAGCTGAAGTTCCGCAATCGGCAGGCCAGGTAATGAAACGAGACTATCTACATGGATATCGCCGTTTTTCGCATAGGCACCAATCTCCACAAAGCCCCGGAAAATATTCAGTACTTCTTCATTGCTGAACGGTTTCACCTGAGGCAGTACATAAAAATAATACCTCCCCAGTCCGCCAATCCCGTAGTATTCATCATTCAGCCAGGGGTTGGGAAGAGATGATCTTGTTATCTGAATTTCGCCCTGAACAGCCAGCAATATCCTGTCGGTCAGCAGCACTCCAATGCGTGGCTGCATCACGACACTTACTGCATAGGATTCTTCCCGGGTAACCCGATCGATGGCTGAAAACCCATTTGACCCCACAGAAGCCCCAAGCAGGACCTTTCCTTTTTCGATCATGGAATGTTGAGAATGGAGCGGAGTGGCAACAGCGACCGTTTCCGCCTCACCCGACACCTGGCCATACCGAATGGCTTCCCCACTTTGTTGGTCCTGGAGAACCCCACTGATCGTAGCCATTTGCTGCGAAAACACAGGCATACTCAACAAGCAAAAACAGACAATGATCAGGCTTCTTATCATGTTGAGCACAAGGTAGTTGATCCGGCTTTTGATTGAGGTGTGAAAAATCTGAACCCTGGGGGATTTTCTTGTTTGGAAATCCGGGATCCAGCCATGTCCTGACTCTAACTCTGCATGTGAATACATCCAATTCAACTATCTTCGCATCCTGATTCCGGCTATTATTCCTTATCTCGCGACCTTCTCCCTGTCTTTTCGTCTTCACCACATCACTTTTTCCCATGTCCAACAAAGTCGTACTCGCATTTTCCGGAGGTCTTGATACCTCATTTTGTGTCAAATATCTGGCCGAAGACAAAGGCCTCGAAGTTCATACCGCCATCGTGAATACCGGCGGTTTTTCGGCTGCAGAGCTGAAAAAAGTGGAAGACCGCGCCCACATGCTCGGGGTGGCCAGTTTCACCGTGCTGGACCAGGTGAAGCCCTACTATGAGCAATGCCTGCGCTTTTTGCTCTTCGGGAATGTGCTGAAAAATGACACCTACCCCTTATCTGTCTCAGCAGAGCGCACCTTCCAGGCCATGGCCATTGCCGATCATGCCAAAAGTATCGGAGCGACATACATTGCCCACGGCAGCACCGGCGCTGGAAATGATCAGGTGCGATTTGACTTGGTTTTTGAGGTGATGGCACCGGGTGTCGAGGTGATCACGCCCATCCGCGATCTCAAACTGAGCCGCGAGGCAGAAATCGACTACCTGAAGGAGAAAGGCGTCGTCATGGAATGGTCCAAAGCGCAGTACTCCATCAACCAGGGCCTCTGGGGCACATCTGTCGGCGGAAAAGAAACCCTCAACAGCTGGGAAACCCTGCCCGAAGCGGCCTGGCCGACACAGCTCCAGAAAGACGGTTCAGAAGAAGTCGTGATCGGTTTCGAACAAGGCGAACCCGTTAGCATCAATGGAATCGAATACGGCCATCCGGTGGAGGCGATTGCGGCGTTGCATGCGATTGCGGCTCCCTACGCCATCGGGCGCGACGTACACGTGGGCGACACCATCATCGGCATTAAGGGCCGGGTGGGATTCGAAGCGGCGGCTCCGCTCATCCTCATCAAGTCGCATCATCTACTCGAAAAGCATGTGCTCACCAAGTGGCAGCAGCACTGGAAAAAGCAGCTCTCCGACTGGTATGGGATGATGCTGCACGAGGCGCAATTCCTCGATCCAGTCATGCGCAACATTGAGACCTTCCTCTCCGACACGCAGCAGTCTGTCACCGGCAAGGTGCGTGTGCGGCTGTCGCCGTATCAGTTTGCGGCGCTGGGCATTGAGTCGCCCCACGACATGATGTCGGCCAAGTTCGGCACCTACGGCGAAATGAACCGCGCCTGGACCGGCGACGATGTGAAGGGCTTCACCAAAATCCTCGGCGTCCAGGGCAAGCTGCATCGGTTGGTGAATGAGGAATGATTTTTTACCGCTAAGTCGCAAAGATGAAGACGCAAAGTTCGCAAAGGCAGGAGCTGGAAATAATCGGTAGAGGAATTGTTGATTGCTGCCTGACAGTGCATAAATCCCTTGGACCAGGTCTGCTCGAGTCAGCCTATGAGGAGTGTCTGGCCTACGAATTGGTTGAAGCAGGCTTCGATGTAAAGAGACAGGCCCCTATGCCATTGATATATAAAGATGTGAAAATGGAAATGGGGTATAGGATAGACTTGCTGATTGAAAACCGAATCATTATAGAAGTCAAAGCTGTGGAAGCTCTCCATGATGTTCATTTGGCTCAAATCCTAACCTATCTGAAATTAGCAGAGAAGCAGCTAGGATTTCTGGTAAACTTCAATGTTCCACTTATGCGAAATGGAATCAGAAGGGTTGTCAATAATCTGAAACCTTAGCGTCCTTAGCGCCTTCTTCGCGACTTTGCGGTTAAATAATATGAAAAAATCCATCGGCATCATCGGAGCAGCAGGCTACACTGCCGGGGAGCTGCTACGCATATTGATTCACCATCCCGAAGCGGAGGTTGTTTTTGCGCACTCCTCCTCCCAGGCTGGCAAACCTCTCACCAGTATCCATCAGGACCTCATCGGTGACACCGATCTGACCTTCACGGACCAGGTCCGGACAGACGTGGATGCTCTCTTTTTGTGTGGCGGCCACGGCCGCACCCAGCCCTTTCTGGACAGCGTGGACCTGCCAGCCAGCGTGAAGATCATCGATCTGAGCAACGAATTCCGAATGGAAGGCCCGGAGCACGACTTCATCTATGGCCTGCCCGAATGGCAGCGCGACCGCATCCGCGCGGCCTCGCGCATCGCCAACCCCGGTTGCTTTGCCACCTGCATCCA
>CAZLKP010000455.1:0-3535 GCA_964560095.1 uncultured Bacteroidia bacterium | reverse complement strand
CCGCCGCATCTGCATCATTTACCACGGTAACTGACATCCCGAGGGTCTGGGAAAACAAAACCTCAACATTAATCCCAATCCATTTTTTAGATATGTTGGACGCCGTAAGTACCATCCCATTCTGAATGGCGGCAGGAAACCCACAACCAACAGGCCCTTCCCAGTCCAGCTCCTTGACGAGTTTGACAATGGTTTCAGCCACAGCATGGGGGGTGGAAGGAGAGGGTGTCGGAATACGGACACGCTCTGTTTGTAGTTCGCCGGTTTCGGTGTCAACAATGGCACCTTTGATGCCAGAGCCACCGATGTCAATTCCAAGAATTTCCACTGGTTCTTCGCTTGCAGGAGGTACATCTCATATTACAACTGGGAAAATAGGAACTCAAAGTCGAATGCCCCAAGAAACCTGCAGGAAGAGGCAGAATTTTATTGTGGACAGCTCATTCCCCGAATTCTCCATTCACACCGACTTCCCGGCATAAAAACCGGAGTTCCTGTCGAAAGGAGAACGGAATCAGGTGTTCAAACCTCTTGGTACGTGCTTTGAGCGACCGTTCCAGGCTGAATCGTCTTTCTTCGCTACTCTCCTCATTGATGGTGCGCTCCAGGCACGGTATTTCCCGAAGCAATTCTTCTATTTGTTTCATGTAGGGTTCATGGCCCATGGTCCAAGAGAATTTGGTGCCAGATTGAAGTGAAAGTGACGGCTGAAGCGACCCCTATCGGTCAATTTACCGTACATTTAAAGGTAACAAAAAAAATGTCTGACAGAGAAATGGGATTGATTCAGCATCCAAAAATTGGCAACCTACGGCCTGTATGGGCTCCTTTTCATGGCTTTTCCCTGTTGTTTGACAATTCCGGAGATTGCTTTCGGTCCCAGCCCAGCGGGTTGCAATTGCTACACAATCAGCTACAGAAAGGGTCCGTTCTCAACCTGTATCAATGCCTTGATCAGTGGGTTCGGGAGACCGGCACCGCTCACCTCATGAATACTTACGGGTTTTGTCCCCTGCCGGCATCCAGCTTTCATGTGACAGTTTGGGATGGCATCCATCAGGGCCAGGTGAAAAATATTTCATCAGAACATCGTGGGAGGGTCCGTGAGTTTTTGGAGTCGCTTCCTGGCTCCTTCTCGACCCGCCAGCCCTTCTTGGAGGGTGTAAGTGAAGGCTCTTTGATACCCAATCAATCCTGGAAAATCCGGTTTCAGTTTTCGCACTTGTCTTTTCGACAGGAGAGTGGTCTGGCGGCGGTGCTGGAACCCGTTGATGAATTGAGTCGGCATCTGCTGAATCAACTTTCGGAGGGGCGATCTTCCATTTCGGGAGAATTGTCCCACAACCTACGGTTTGAGCACGATCCTGGAGAATATGTGCCTCATATTACCTTGGGATATTTCCTGAATCAAGCATTGGCTTCCCGCTTGTCTCCTCATATCGAAATCAGTCAGTGGACAGAGCAGCTTCGGTCAACCCTCAATGGTGTCACGCTGGAGTTTTCATCCGTTGGGATCTATGTCTATACTGATATGGCGTCTTTTTTCCGGATGCAGAAGCCCACACCGGCACGATAATCCATAAGATCATGTGCGGCAGATATACCTACACACAAATCCCGGAACTGGACCCCGAAACCATCGTGCTCCCCGCAGGGAAAGACATTCCCCTGTTGCCACGCTACAATATCGCTCCCACTAATTATGCCCCGGTGATTCCCATGGATGATCCCCGACATATCCATTTTTTCCGGTGGGGGCTGATTCCACATTGGGCCGAGGACATGAAAATCGGGTATAAGCTCATCAACGCCAGATCAGAAACGGTGCTGGAAAAAGCTTCCTTCCGTGATGTGGTGAGGCGTCGCAGGTGTCTGGTGTTGGGCGATAGTTTTTACGAGTGGAAAAAGGCGGGAAAGGACAAACAGCCGATGAGGATTGGGTTGAAGGGATTTTCGCCTTTTTACATGGCGGGATTGGCGGATTCGTGGACATCCCCTGATGGACAACAGGTTCAGACCTATACCATTCTTACCACGGAGCCCAATGAACTTATGGCAGAAATCCACGACCGCATGCCGGTTATTTTGCCCAAAGCTGCTGCTACCCGATGGCTCAACCCACAGGAAGAGCCCGAATCGCTGGTGGTTGAGCTGTGCCGGCCGTTTGATTCTCTAAGTATGAAAGCCTACGAAGTGGGAAAAGCGGTCGGCAATGTGCGGAATGATGATGCGTCTTTGATTGAGCGGCAGTAAGTTTGTGGGGATGAACTGGAGATCGGGAATTCAGAAACGGCATTGGGGTACGCCCGAGTGGATGGTTCTGACCTGGCTGCTGGTCAATATCCTGCAGGCGGTGTTCACGGAGTTGTTTCACGATGAGGCCTATTACTGGGTGCTGGCTCAGCGCCCTCAGCTGGGGTATGCAGAGCATGCGCCAGGCATGATGATTCTCATTTGGCTGAGTTCCTGGATCCCTGGAGAATTGGGTGTGAGGCTGTTTCCGGTTCTCATGAATACAGTTGCCATCTGGTTGTTGTTCAGGATCGTCAACCCCAGCCGCGAGCGGTCGTTTTTTGTCTTGCTGTTTGCCATGGCCGGTATGCACGCCATTGCCTTTTTTGCTGCGCCGGATTCACCGTTGTTCTTTTTTTTCATTCTGTTCTGGTGGGCGTATCAGCGTTTTTTGAGGAAGGAGTCTGTTTTCCGCGCGCTTACACTGGCTGTGGTCATTGCTCTGATGCTGTACAGTAAGTATCACGGAGTGATGGTGGTCTTTTTTACCGTTTTATCCCATCCGGGCCTGTGGCGCAAACCTATATTTTGGTTGATTGTCGGGGTGTCTTCGCTCCTGTTTTTGCCTCATTTGTACTGGCTCTGGCAGGATGGCTTTGGCTCGTTTGTGTTTCATTTGGGAGAGAGGAACCTCGGTGCCTGGTATCCGGGTCGCACACTGGAATTTTTGCTGGCGTACATCCTGATCACAGGTCCTTTTGTTTCGTTTCTCCTCATCCCCATGGCCTGGAAGCGCAGCCCGGAAGATCAGTTTGAGCGTTCGCTCAAGTGGGTCTGGCTGGGGATTACCGGATTTCTGATTCTCCTTACATTCAACAGCCGGGTCGAAGGAAACTGGGCCGCCACAGCGATGGTTCCAATGGTCATTTTGGGATACCGGAGGCTCGAGCAGAACGCTCAATGGCTACGAGTGGGGGTTCGTCTGGCCGTTCCAACCCTGGTGTTGGTCTTGCTGCTAAGGATGTACCTGATTTGGAATGTGCTTCCGTCCGACTGGCAATTCAGGAATGAGTTCCATGGCTGGAAGGCCTGGGCCAGGGATCTTAAAGAACAGGCCGAAGGTCGTCCGGTTCTGTTCATCAATTGGTATCAATATCCCTCAAAATACGCTTTTTATGCCAACGAGGAGCCCTTAGGCCTCTCTAATGCCTATTACCACCCAACACAGATCAGCCGATGGATCGACGAGGCCTCGCTTCAAAATCGCGAGGTAATGGTGGTGAGTACCAATCATTTTCAGTTT
>CAZLKP010000454.1:0-3540 GCA_964560095.1 uncultured Bacteroidia bacterium | reverse complement strand
TCGGACATGATGGTGCACCTCGTACCGCTCCTTCAAACCACGGAGAATAGAGACGGTGTCCTCCACGGAGGGTTCAGCCACAATCACAGCCTGGAAGCGACGCTCCAGGGCTTTGTCTTTTTCGATGTATTTCTGGTACTCGTCCAACGTGGTCGCGCCGATGGCACGAAGTTCTCCTCGGGCCAGGGCAGGCTTCAGGATATTGGCGGCATCCATGGCGCCGTCGGTTTTTCCGGCACCCACCAATGTGTGAATCTCATCAATGAACAGCACGATGCTGCCTTCGGCATCCACCACCTCTTTGACGACTGCCTTGAGCCTTTCTTCAAACTCTCCCCGGAATTTGGCACCCGCGATGAGGGCACCCATGTCGAGAGAATAGACCGTTTTGGATTTAAGATTCTCCGGCACATCGCCCTGTACCATGCGGTGGGCAAGCCCTTCCGCAATGGCGGTTTTACCCACCCCGGGTTCCCCGACGAGGATGGGGTTGTTTTTGGTCCGTCGTGACAGAATCTGAATCACCCGGCGGATCTCATCTTCACGACCGATGACCGGGTCAAGTTTGCCTTTGCGGGCAGCCTCGTTGAGGTCACGCGCATATTTTTTCAGGGCATTATATTTGGCTTCTGGGTTCTGGTCGGTGACTCGCTGGCCACCACGAACCTCTTCCATGACCGTGCGAAAAGCCTTTTGGGTCACACCCATTTCCTTGAGCAATGCCCCTGCACCATTTTGGGACTGGATCAAAGCCAATACCAGGTGTTCGAGGGAGACGAACTCGTCGTTGAGTTTGCCGGCCTCTTCATTGGCGGTTTCTACGACCTTATGCATTTCGGAACCGAGGAATTGTCCCCCGGTAGCGCCACTCACTTTGGGGTAAGATGCCAGCGTTTCCTTGAGTTTTTGCTCGAGAAAAGGCAGGTTCACCCCCAGTTTCTTCAGCATGAACGGAATCACGCTGTCCTCTACGTCCAGCAAAGCCCTCAGCAAGTGTCCGGTTTCAATGGACTGCTGCTTGTGGGTTTTTGCCACCTCGGCGGCCTGCTGAATGGCCTCCTGCGATTTGAGTGTATAGTTGTTAAAATTCATGATCTTGAGATGTGAGAGGCGAGAGGTTGGAAGTCGGAAGTCAGACTATTTGAACTCCTTACCTGGATTCGCCTAGATTTGTGTTTGTTATTGTTGCTGATTGTAGAGAATCAAATACTTCGCCAGAGTAGTTTTGCGCCATTTTGGCGGTTATTTTTTCAACTTTGCGCCAAATTGGCACAATCACTTCCTCGCAACCTGCTGCTTTTTCAGTTTTTTTTACATGGGTTCACCGTTTCAAACAAAGGTCACTAAGACAATCACGAAGGGCACTAAGCGAAATCCTGAAATGCTTCACTTTTTACTACTATGCTTGTATCCACCAATGACATCCAACTCGAGGTTCATATTTCTGGCCCGGAAACCGGACCAGCAGTATTCCTTCTCCATGGCTTTCCGGATGCCTGGTTTGGATGGGAGCCGCAAATAGCGGCCCTGGGAAAAGCCGGATACCGGGTGATTGTCCCCAACCAGCGAGGCTATGGCAAGAGCAGCAAGCCGCCACACAAGCGCGACTACCTACCCACGACCCTGGTGGATGATATCATCGAATTGGCAGATGAGTTAGGGATCGAGTCATTCAATCTGGCGGGTCACGACTTTGGGGGCATGGTGGCATGGAACCTCGCAACCCTCTATCCGGATCGGGTGAAAAAGCTGGTCATTCTGAATGTGCCGCATCCCATGGCATTCGGTAAATATCTGCGCGAACACAAAAGCCAGCGAAAAAAGAGCTGGTACATGCAGTTCTTTCAGTTGCCGTGGCTGCCCGAAAAACTTGTTTCGATGTCGCGCTTTGCCGGATTAAAACGGAACATGCCCCGCATGGACAAGGAGTTGCTTCGCCGCTATGAGGCACAATGGGCTGAGCCCGGCGCCATTCATGCCATGATCAACTGGTACCGGGGCATGGTGGCGGGCGTCAAAAAGAAATCCATTCGCTATGAGCCGATTCATCTGCCGACGAGAATCATCTGGGGCAAGCAGGATGCGTTCCTGGAGCCGGGACTGGCCAAAGCTTCCCTAGCCTTTTGTCCTGAAGCAGAGATTGTGATGCTGGACGCCAGCCATTGGGTAATGACGGATCAGACAGCGGAAGTGAGCCGGTTGTTGATGGAGTTTTTCAGGGATAATCGTTCCAAGCCACCCACACCTGGACCCCATAAGGGATAAATCATGGTACTCAATACGCTTCTCCCCATTCTGGTTCTGACCATCCCGTTATCCATTCCCATTGTTGTTTGGGTAAGTATAAGAAATAGATGCAAAAACATCGTGGAGCAGTATTCCGGCCCTTCTTCCACCAGGATCAGCGATTTACGGGTGTGGGTGAAGCACTTCGATCCTCTGAAAAAGCGCAGGCTTTTCCCTCCCAGCCTGAAACATAACATGTACAATTTCTACCGCTGCGACCTGTTGCTCAATCGCGATAATATCCTTGTGGTCGGTAAAACCAACATTCTGGGGCGGTCTGCGGTGGTAGCGGCTATTGTTTTTGCAGACGAGCAGCGACCGGAAGATCCGGGGATCACCTTCGCCAGGATTCAGACGATTCAGATTTCCGGTGGAGCTTTGGAAATTGGTTTCCGGGACCCTGACTACAAAACGGACATGAGCATGGTGATCCGAGGGACTGATCTAGACTTCACACAACGTATGGAGCACCAAAGAAAACAGGAAGGTCACCAATTCTGGAAAACCATCAACCCCCTGATGGATCCCAACTGACAGTCTGGCAAAAAAGGAGCATCACCCGTGCCGTTCCTTCAAGACCTCCACCACATTACTCAGGTTGGTTCCCTTGGCCTCCAGGAGCACCAGCAGGTGGTACATCAGGTCCGCTACCTCGTTGTGGAACAGCTCGTCGTTATCGTCCTTGGCTTCGATGACGGTTTCGACGGCCTCCTCCCCCACTTTTTGAGCGATCTTATTGATGCCCTTTTTGAACAAAGAAACCGTGTAGCTTCCCTCCTCCATCTTTTCGTGGCGGTTCCGGATCACGTCTCCCAGCGTTTCCAGAAAAAAGACATCTCCACGGTTGCCTTCATCAAAGCAGGTGTCGCTGCCGGTATGGCATACCGGCCCGACCGGATGGACACGGATCAGCAAGGTGTCATTGTCACAATCCTCCAGGATCTCTCTCACGTTCAGGAAATTACCCGAAGTTTCTCCTTTGGTCCACAGCCGCCTTTTGCTCCGGCTGAAAAAAGTCACCTTTCCTTCTGCACGCGTTTTATCCAGTGCTTCCTGGTTCATGTAGCCCAGCATGAGCACCTGTCTGGTGTCTGCATCCTGGATGATCGCCGGAATAAGGCCATCCTGATTCTTCTCAAAATTCACCACGTTGTCTTCCTAAATGATTAAAACTTCTCATTTATCACCCCCTCATTCCCCAGGGCTGACGCATCATTCAAAAAGCATTGATAACTAAGTATCTTTGCCTGATGC
>CAZLKP010000453.1:1543-3543 GCA_964560095.1 uncultured Bacteroidia bacterium | reverse complement strand
GCAAAACCCGGCTTTTCAGCCCGTGATCACAGAACCACCCGTTGAGCCCCTCAGTCGCGGAAGCAGTCTTCCTCGAAATGTGATCGCCCGGGGAGATCTCCAATGGGGGGAGCCTCAGCTTCTTGATGAGGATCAGGATGCCCAACTGGCCGCCGGAGAACGCGCCATTCTTCAAATTCCCCTGAGAAATCATGGATTTGCTGAAGAAAACCTTGACATGATGGTATCTGTTGAAAATAGATTCCAGCCACACATTCGCCTGCACGAGCTCACCCGCGTATCCAGAATCAAGGGAGAAGAAACCCTCATGCTGGAATGGGAGATGGAAGCCGGCAGCCAGCTTCCGGAAGGGGTGTTCACCATCCATCTGGAAGCCAGGCCCGATCGCGGCTGGGGACCATCACCATTGGAAGTACAGATCAGTGCTATGCCACTGAATGGGCTGAAACTCGAGATTCCGGATCATCATTTTGCCTCAGAATATGGAGGAGATATGGAACCCGGCGTTCCGGTATTGCTGCGCTTTGCCGTCCAGAATACTGGCGAACTAGCCGCCAGTGATGTGGAAGTCTCCTTCGATCTGCCTGCCGGCGTGTTTGCTGCTGGTAATCAGCAGTTGGACGTGGGAGCGCTTATTCCGGGCGAATCTGAGATTCTGGAATTTGAGTTTTTCACCTCGCGACAATACAACCTGCCGACAGTCACCCTACCACTTACGATCTGGGCTAATGATCGCAACTGGATTCTGCGGGATTCTGTGATGGTAAGAATGAACAGTCCGCTGGAAATCACCCGCCAAGTGGTTATTCGCCCTAAGCCGCGGAAGCTGGATGCGGACCGGATCCAGCTGAGCAGTTCTGTGGATCGCAACCTGCCGAACGCCCTGGAAGGGAGTCCCAATTCACTCGCCATCGTGATTGGCAACCGGGACTATGCCCATCCGGATGTGCCAGTGGTGGATTTCGCCTTGCAGGATGCCGCCAGCATGCGGCGTTACCTGATTGAGTCATTTGGATTTGCGGAGGAGAATGTGATTTTCCTAACCAATGCCACACAGGCCGACTTTCACGGGCTGTTTGGCACCACCAATGATCATCGGGCCCGGCTGTATAATCTGGTAAACCCTGAAGAAACGGATGTGTTCATCTTCTACAGCGGTCACGGTGCCCCGGATCCGCAAACCCAAACCGGCTACTTTTTGCCTGTGGACTGCGATCCTACCCTGGTGCGCTTCAATGGGTACGCCCTCGAAACCTTTTACAACAACCTGAGTCAGGTGCCCTACAAATCCCTCACGGTGGTTCTGGATGCCTGCTTCAGCGGAAATTCAGAGCAGGGCAGCCTCATTCAGCAGGCCTCACCTGTGCGAATCAAAACCGACAATCCGATTCTTCGCGACCCCAAGGCCTGGGTCATGACAGCCGCTGCCTCCGATCAGATTGCCTCCTGGAATGCCGATGAGTCTCATGGCCTGTTTACCTGGCTGGTTCTCAAAGCGATTCAGGGAGAAGGTGATCTAAACCGGGACCGTGCGCTCAGCTTCGGAGAACTCCGCCAATATCTCAGCCGGGAAGTGCCGCAGCAGGCCCGCCGGCTACACAACCGATATCAAACACCCGATTTACACGGGCTGGACGGCCGAACCATCATTCGCTACCGATAGCCCATTTTACTTTTTCGCAAACATTAACCTGAATAATTGCCATGAACATTCGTCGAATCAGTACCTCAATTGTATGGCTCATTGCCCTGGTCATGCTGGGAACAGCCCCACTTCAGGCGCAGATGACCCGTCGTGAAGCCCGCAAAATGGAGCGCAAGCTCGACAAGGAAGAAAAAGAACTCAAAAAGGAGATTCGTAGGCGAGCCGAACGAAACGCCCGAAAAGAAGCCCGACGCCTGGAGCGGGAAGGATATCTGGTTTTTCCGGGATCAGTCCCTTTGTCCAAACAACTGGAAGATTCCTGGATGATGCAGTATGCCAGCACCGATGAGGGGCT
>CAZLKP010000453.1:0-1533 GCA_964560095.1 uncultured Bacteroidia bacterium | reverse complement strand
GGCCATGGAAGCAGCCAAGCTTCAGCTGGCAGGTCAGATCTCCAACGAACTCAACCAGATCGTTGAGGCCAAGATCGCCAACGAGCAGATCGACCGCGAATCCGGCCAGTCGCTGACCAAGTTTGTCGCAGGTAGCAAAAACTACATCATCCAGCATCTCACCTTTGTCAAGCCCGGCTTCAAGGTGTATCGCGAAGCCGGTGAGCGCGACATGGAAGTACAGATCAAGCTGTTTTACAGCTCGGAAGAAGCCATGATGCAAACCAGAAAAGCACTAGAGGCCAAAGCGCGCGCTGAACTCGAAGACGAAGCGGACGAACTGATTGAGGAAATCGATCAGTTGTTTAGGAATTGAGTCATGAGTCGAAGGTCCTGGGTCTCAGGTACCTTCGACATTTGACCTTCAACCATTCACCTTTTCTCCCATGAAATATGCCCTTTTCGTTCTGTTGATCATTTGTTGTCTGCCGTCCTATTCTCAGGTTCGGCGAAGCTCAGGCAGCTATGACCTGAATCTTAGTCAGTCCAACCTGAGTGAAGATCAGGCCTGCCGGAAGTGCCAGGAACTGGCCATGGTCAAAGCCATTGAGGCCAGGTTTGGAACCGTGATGATCCAGGGAAACACCATGATTCTTCGCAGTACCAACGGTGTGGATTCAGTCGTCTCCGATCAATCATTTTTGATGTTGGCCGAGAGCTATGTCAACGGCCAGTGGCTGGAAACGCTGGAATCGAGCTGTGACCGCCAGTTTTATGAGGGAGATTTTTGGTTGCACTGTGAGGTCAAGGGCAAGGTGGCCTCATTGACAGAGCCGGATTTTGATCTCACTTTTTTTGCCGCTGACTGTGAAGATCCTGGGTGCAAAACCTGGGAATTTGACACGGAGGAAGATTTTTACCTGCACTTTACGAGTGCGGTCAAGGGGTATCTTTCGGTGTATCTCAGTGACGGCGATCTCGTGCAGCGGTTGCTGCCCTATCGCCAGATCCCTGCCGGGTGGGAAGGCGGGATGCCTGTGACAGCTGATAACCCCTATGTCTTGTTTTCCAGGTCCCATGAGGTTCCAGCATACTGGACCTACGTAGATGAATATGTGTGGGATGTCTCTGAGGCGGGGCAACTTCACCGGATCTATCTGGTATTTAGCGAATCGCCTCATGGAAAACCGATTCTCTCAGAAACGCAGCGGTCGGCAGAGCCCTGGCCCCATGAGCTGGGCCTGCCGGAGTTTCAGGCCTGGCTGGCCCGGCAGCGAAAGCAAAACCAGGATCTCCTGATTCAGATGCAGGATGTGATGATCCGTTCGTAATCGGTCCATTGGGAAAAGCAATTCATCCGGCCTGGCAGTCGTTATCCCTCAAATTCATGCACATGCATAACACAGCGATCTTTTTGTTGACCCTGATCCCGGTATTGGTTTTTGGCCAGGAAAATGAATGGGAAGAACAGACCCATCGAGTAGAATTGCGCCAGCAAAACCAACAGCGCCGGATTGAAATCGCGGATCAGCTCCAGGTTCTCGCGCTCCAGCC
>CAZLKP010000452.1:1575-3578 GCA_964560095.1 uncultured Bacteroidia bacterium | reverse complement strand
CGGCAGGCAAATGGCCAGAGAGTTGCGGAGGGTTGGGGTACACATGAATTTTGCTCCGGTGGCCGACATCAATAATAACCCGGCGAATCCGGTAATTGGTGATCGGTCCTTCGGAGAAGAACGCTTCAACGTGACCCGCAAAGCCTATATGACCATGCGTGGCCTTCAAGATGGCGGCATCATCGCCTGTGCCAAGCATTTTCCTGGACATGGAGATACAGGCGTGGACTCTCATCTGGATCTTCCGGTCATCTCCCACTCATCGGTGCGCCTCGATACGCTGGAACTCTACCCCTTTTACCGGCTGGTTCAAGGTGGGGTAGCCAGTGTGATGGTCGGGCATCTTCATATTCCCGCCCTGGATTCCCGCCCCAACCAATCCGCTTCGTTGTCGGAAAAAGTGGTGCAAAATCTCCTGCGGGAACGAATCGGGTTTGACGGTCTTATTGTCACGGATGCCCTCAACATGAAAGGAGTTACCAAATACCATGGACCAGGCGAGGTGGCATTGCAGGCGCTCCTGGCGGGCAATGACCTGTTGTTATCGCCGGAAGACCTCCGTGCTGGCGTCCGGGCCATCCGGCAGGCTTATGACCAAGGAAAGGTGACTGACGATATGCTCACCACCCACGTCCGGCGCATCCTCCTGGCTAAGTATTCTGTCGGCCTCCATCGGTATCGTCCGCTGTCTGAGCAAAATGTCAGGGTCGATATGTTGAGCGGGCAGGGGGAGCAATTGAAGAAGCAGCTCTATGAAAGTGCGATTACCCTGGCAAAAAATGATGGCAGGCTGATTCCGCTCCAAGATTTGGCCAACCGAAAGATCGCCTATCTTCAGGCTGGCGGATATCGGGACAATGAATTGGTGAGGACGCTGCAGACCTATGCAGATATAAAGGTGTTTTTCACGGATCGAAACCTGGACCAAGGAATCGAATTCTGGCAGGAGCAGTTGCGCGAATACGAAACCGTCATCGTTGCTGGATTTGGGTTGTCCCGTCGCAGATCTTCAACCTTCGGGGTAAGCCGAAATTTGTCCGAGCTGATGCGGGCGTTGGGGGCCAGCCCGATCGAAACCATTCTGGTCTGGAGTGGAAATCCCTATGCGTTGCGATGGTTTGGCAGAGAGCAGGCGACCATAGTTGCTTACGAGGATGAGCCCGAAGCCCTCAAAGCCGCTGCCCAGGTCGTATTTGGTGGGTTGCGGGTCACCGGCAGGTTGCCGGTGTCTGCCTCTGGTGTGTTTCCAGAGGGAAGCGGGATCAGAATCAGCCGGGCGATCCGTTTTGGATTTGCCCTTCCTGAAGAAGTGGGAATGGACAGCCGCACCCTGGCCAGCATAGATTCTCTGGCTTTTCACTACGTGAACCAGAAAGCCATGCCGGGATGTGAGATCCTGATGCTTCGTGGCAACGACATTGTCTATCACAGAGGATTTGGGCGGATTGATTATTCCCGTAGCTCAGATCTCATTGATCCGCTGTATCATTCCTATGATCTCGCATCAGTAACCAAAGTGGCTGCGACCACCCTTTCAGCCATGCGTCTGGTGGAACAAGGGCGCCTGGAGCTGGATGCGCCAATCTACCGCTACTTGCCGGAGTGGCAGCACATTGATAAAGGGCGGATCACGGCCCGGCAATTACTTCAGCATTCTGCTGGCTTGCCGGGATGGGAACCCTTGTTTCTGGAAACCTATTCCGACCCCAAACGAAAGGTGATTGACCGGGAGCGATTCCGGTTTGAGCCTTCTTCAGAATACCCACTCCCGGTAGGACCCGGCTTGTATGCCCGGGCAGACATGGAAGACTGGGTCTGGCACAAGATTGCCGAAGTAGAATTGTCTTCATCTCGTAGGGTGCGTTATTCTGACCTTGGGATGATGATTCTGGGACACGTGATTGAGAGAATCACAGGAGAAAGTCTGGAGTCCTATGCAACTTCGCAGTTTTTCGAGCCGATGGGCATGAGCCACACCTGGTTTAAGCCTGGTGAAAAAGGCC
>CAZLKP010000452.1:0-1565 GCA_964560095.1 uncultured Bacteroidia bacterium | reverse complement strand
CGAGCCACTGCCCGCCCACGGAAGCGGATTACGACTGGCGGCATTCCGTGATTCGCGGATATGTTCATGATCCGAATGCCGCCCTTCTGGGAGGCGTAGCCGGTCACGCTGGATTATTCTCCAATGTTTATGACCTGGCCAAGATGTTACTGATGCTGAAAAGCAAAGGAGATTATGGCGGCAGGAGATACTTTTTGCCCGTGACCATTCAAGACTTTACCCGAAAGCAATTGTCTTACAGCCGCAAAGGCCTCGGCTGGGACAAACCCAATTTGTCCAGAGGATCATCCCCAACCTCATCCATGGCCTCCGGCGATACGTTTGGCCATACCGGTTTCACCGGCACCTGCGTCTGGGTAGATCCTCAATCCGACCTTGTTTTTATCTTTCTATCCAACCGCACCTTCCCCAGGGCCAGTAACAAACTGCTCCTGCGCGACAATGTCCGGATCCAGATTATGGATCAGGCCTATCTCGCGATCAGGAATTATCAGCGAAGGAGATGAGGAATCAAGATCTAAGGAAGAATAGCCTGAGTGTGTAAGTGCTCAAGGTGCTGCATACTAAATAATCCGGAATTTTTTCTCTGGCACTCAACTCCCCCTTCACCTATTCCTTAATAAAATCGACAAATAATACAACAAGACCCCGAGAGCCCCCAAGGCAGCCACTACGTAAGTCATGGCGGACCACCACAGTCCTGACAAGATCAATAACGTAGGGATTCATAGGAAATTAACAATCGATCGGTAAATGAAAAACAAATATATGGACGTATCCGCGAGAGTCAGGTCACAAGACACGGGTCCGGAAGGGGGGAAGGAAAGAAAGGAATGGGAATTTTACTACCTTGTTGGGCTGTAGCAATAGTTGTTGAGGCATTGTGGGGCCGTGGGAAAAGAAACATCCCCCTCCGGAAAACCAGAGAGGGATGTGAGGCTGTAGGGGAAGGATTCGAACCTTCACGGAGAGGTTAGTTCGCAAAGCGGATTTATCCCTGTTTCCCCACCCTCGAGACCAGAGGGCATGGCTGCCTGTTTCATCACCCTACAGTAAAAAGAGCATCATTGATTGCGAATCTCTCAATGTTTTCTCTTGTTTGTTGAAACAAATATAAAACAGGTTGAGATTTGTTTCAAAATTTTTCAATATATTTTTTACATTTTTACTTTTTTTAAAAATCAGACCAATTTTTTTGTCATATTCCTAAAATGGCTTTCAGATCATGGCGGCAAATTCCGAAATTGATAAACTCGACCTGAGCATTCTTTCGATGTTGATGAATGATGCCCAGACACCTTATACAGAGATTGCCAAGCAGCTCAATGTATCCGGTGGCACCGTGCATGTGCGAATGAAAAAACTCTTCGGCATGGAGGTGGTCAAAGGATCTCACCTCGAAATTGACCCCAGCAAGTTGGGATATGATATTTGTGCTTTTGTGGGGATGTTTCTGGAAAAGGGGTCTTTGTATAATAAGATTGTACGGCAACTGGAAGCCATCCCCGAAATCACGGAAATTCATTATACCACTGGGCGCTACGGCATTTTTCTGAAAATTATCA
>CAZLKP010000451.1:0-3581 GCA_964560095.1 uncultured Bacteroidia bacterium | reverse complement strand
CGAGCCGATCGCTTGCGGGCACACCAACGCTCCGAAAACTGGCCGGAAATCCACCGCATCTACGTGGATATTCGCCAGCGTCAGGAAAAACTGGCCAGTTTGTTGCCTCTGGCCAACGAATACGGCATTCGGGGTAATTTCAACTTCGTAAAAGTGGATCCACTGGAGCGGGAAGCCCGGGAAAATGCTGCGCGGCATTTCTATGACCTGGGACTGGATCAAATGCGTGCCGCCCGCGCTGGTGATCGACTGGCTGCGCGTGATGCCCACGCAAACTTTACACGCACCCGCCGGTACTTCAACCGCTACGAAAATGCGGATTTGCTGATGCAGGAAGCACTGGAATTGGGCACCACCTACGTGCTGATCGACGTGGCCAACCGCTCCCGTCAGGTTATGCCCGAGGGCATGGAGCAGGCTTTGTTGGGCTTGCGCGAAAACGATCTGAACAGCCAGTGGCGCGTTTTCCATATTTCCCCCGATGACCGCATCGATTACGATTATCAGGTTACGCTAGAATTGGTGGATTTGGCCGTAAGTCCGGGGCAGGTTCGTGAACGGGAATTTACGGAAGTACTCGAGATCGAAGACGGGTGGCAGTATTTGCTCGACGAGCGGGGTAATGTCGCCAAAGACAGCCTGGGGAATGACATCAAAGAACCCCGTATCGTGGAGATCGGTGCCGTCATCCTGGAAAACTACCAGGCTAAAGAAGCCAATATCTTGGGCCGCATGAGTTTCTACGATCTGGAACGCGACCGCATACTAGATGTCCGCGAAGTACAGGCCAATGCCATCTTTGAGCACTACGCTGCTACCTTCCGAGGTGATGAGCGTGCCCTAAGCAAGGAAACCCGGCGACTGATTGGAAATCGGCCCGTACCGTTTCCTTCCGATGTACTGATGCTCCTGGATGCTGCCGATCGCATGAAGCCAGCCATCAGCCGCGAGTTGAGACGAACGAATATTATGCTGTAGAAGGTTTAAGGGTGTAAGGGTGTAAGGGAAAACCTCTGAACTCAAAATCTTTCTTTTCTCTTCTTTTTGATGCCGCCAAGCTCCCCGCCTGGCGGCCATTTTTTTATTTGCGCAAGCGGTAATTGAAGCTGACGTTTACACCCTGAGTGCGTCGCCACTGAAATTCTCCATCGGATTCAAACTCGGGTAAATCGATGACGGTACGGCGAATGCGCGTATTGAATAAATCGCGTCCGCTGATCACCAAGTCGCCACGTCCTTTCAGGACTTTAATGGCGATGCCAATATTGAAAGCATAGGAAGAAAGACTGCGTCCCTGGGGTGTAGGCCGTGGTCCACGATAATTGAAAGAGGGCTGAATTTCGACGTCGCCAAAAGTGAGTCGGGAGTCGATGCGACCATTCCAAACAAAAGCCTCGTTGGAGAAATCGGTACCTTCAAAGCTGCCATTCAGGAAAGACTGAAACAGGTTAACATCGGCATTGACCGACCACCAGGGGGTTAGGTCGTAGGAAGTGGTAATCTCCACCCCGTAGGCATCCTGCTCGGAGAGGTTGATGGGAATGCGCAAACTGGTACCATTTTCGCCCGGAAGGGTGATGCGGGTGATTACACCCGTAGTTCGGCGGTAGTACACACTGGCCAGAATGCTACCGCGTTCGAGGTACTGGACTACCCCCATCTCGTAGGAATCGGTGTATTCGGGACGTAAGTTGGGGTTACCCTGGTTGATGTTTCGGTCATCCTGCAAACCGGAGAATGGCAATAAGCGCCGGAAATACGGACGACTCAAACGGCGACTGTAGCTGGCCTGCAGTTGTGTCTTGGGCGTAAATTCGTAGGAGACAGAAGCGCTCGGAAACAGATTGGTATAATTTTGGGGCGTGGTCTGATTGGATCGCAGTAGGGCGGCTTCCACATCGCTGTGCTCCACCCGTAAGCCGGCCTGGAAATTGATGGCATCGAACAGTTTTGTTGCTCCGATTAGATACGCGGCGTATACATTCTCGGTATATCGCAGAAAATCATCGAAATTGGACAAGGTCGTAAAGGTGCCATCATCACCCTCTTCTTCCACCACAAAATTGTTGTTGACGGTGCGCAGGGCAGCGCGGGCGCCCGCTTCAAATTTACTGTCTTCCCCCAGCGGATGCACATAATCCGTTTGCAGAATGATATTACGCTCATCTTCGGTATTGCTGGAGCGCTGTCGCAAAATATCAGAAGATTCGCTGGTGGATTCCAGGTATTCGGCCAGTTCCGTATCGTCATCATTGATGAAGGTGAAATCAACGGTAAACTTGCGATCCTCCTCATCAAATTCACGCAGGTAGTTCAGGGTAAATTCTACGGTATGGTCTTCCTCATCTTCGGTATTGTCCCGTCGGGAAGTGCGCAGCAGGTTGTTGTTGCCATCGAAATCGCGGTAGGAAATGACCGAATTGCTGTTGTCGCGTCCGGTGCGGTACAGTCCGGTGGCCGTAATCATGTCGAGCTCGGAAATGTTCCAATCCATACCGAGTTGGATATTTCCACCGTAGCCGCTACGATTGCGGTCGTTGTCGATGAAATATTCATTCTGCAGAACACCGTCGGGGCTGAAAAACTTTTGTTCGGTGAAACCACCTCCCGGTGAACGACGGTAGTTCAGGCCAAAATTGGAAAAGAAGTTAAAGGCATTTCGACGATAGTTCAGGTTGTAGGACCCAGAGAAATTTTCCGGGAAACCGGCCGAAAGTCCAAACGAACCATTTAATCCCTTGTCTTCCTCTTTTTTCAGAACGATGTTGACGATACCCGCTTCGCCTTCGGCTTCGTAGCGCGCAGAAGGGTTGGTGATGACTTCCACCCGTTCGATCATATCCCCCTGCATCTGTCGCAAGGCATCCGTATCTCCACCCGAAAGCAGACCGGATGGTCGGCCATTGATCAGAATGCGCACCCCCTGGCTACCGCGGAGGCTTAAATTTCCCTCGGCATCAACAGTCAGGGATGGTACATTATCGAGGATGTCGGCAGCCGTTCCACCCAGGTTGGATAAATCTTCGGCGACATTGAAAACCCGACGATCCAGCTTGAGCTGCATCTGACTGCGCTGGGCGGTCACCTCCACTTCGTTGAGGGCAACGGCTTCCTGGGCCATTTCAATGGTACCCAGATTAACCGTATTCTTATTCTTGGTCCTCGTAATTTCAGAAACCACTTTGTCCTCGTATCCAACAAACTGGGCTACTAGAAAATGCTCACCCGGCGGCAAGGGCATTTCAAAGCGACCAGCTTCGTTGGTCAGGGCATTACCCACCATGGAGCTGTCATTTTCACTGTACAGGATGATGGTGGCGAAAGGAAGCGGATTTTCTGAATCTTCTTCCATCAACTGACCTTCCAGTTTGGGGTCGGTTTGCAGTTTAGGTTGCATCGGTTGTGCCACCAAGCTTGAGCCAATTAAAAGAGAAAAGCTAATCAGAGCTAGCAGTCGGAACATAGTTTTGTTTTTGTTGGGTGTCTGTCAGCCTAACCACAAATAAGCTGAAATGATTAAGACCTGACGGTATTCTGACATTCAGGTTACATGTCCTCTAGAAGCTGATTAATGAAGAACA
>CAZLKP010000450.1:0-3599 GCA_964560095.1 uncultured Bacteroidia bacterium | reverse complement strand
TGAGATTTATGTGAGATAAGAGGGGAGTCGGTCGATGGTTGCGGGTCGAAAGGTATCAGGAGGCTAACAGCCTTTGGCAGATAGATCATCTTTCGCCTGAGACCTTTGTCTTTTGACCTGGAACCCTAGACCACCCTGTTATTTTCATCCGGAAAGATAATCGTTGGGCTGAAGTCCTTCGCTTCTTCCGGAGTCATTTGGGCATAACAGATGAGGATCACCATGTCTCCTACCTGTACTTTTCTTGCAGCGGGACCATTGAGGCATAGGGTACCGCTCCCTCTTTTGCCGGCAATGGTGTAGGTTTCAAAGCGCTCGCCATTGTTGATATTGACGACCTGAACTTTTTCTCCTTCGAGAATATTGGCGGCATCCAGTAGGTCTGCATCTACCGTTACACTACCAACGTAGTTGAGCTCAGCCTGGGTGACCTTGATGCGATGTATTTTTGACTTGAAAATATTCAGGTACATGTCCTTGATGATCGGTTTGGAATCGCTGGTGGGGAAAAAAACAGCCTTAAAGGTAGGGATTCCTACATATTTCCCTTCGTCCTTTATACGGAAATCAGCCGGAAAGGTCTCAGTACAGGTAGCAACCTGACAATTATTCCATTCGCTTATTGCGATTCTGTTTAGTCTGAGCCAGGAAAAGCAGTGCGTATTGACAGATTGCTAATCATCGCCATACAGCGGGGCATTGTCGATGAGGCGGGTTTTGCCCAGCCATGCTGCCAGGAAAATATGAGGATGAGCACGTTGGGTAAGGGTCTCCACATGCTGGAGGGTTTGCCCGTTAAGCACCTCAATGTAATCCAGTGTTACGAGAGGATATTCTGCCAGACAGCTCTTTGCAAATTCCTGAATCCCGGAATCGGATCTCCAGTCCGAATGTTTATTCCGGATTTTTTGGATTGTATGAAAGAGAAACAATGCCTGTCGGCGTTCTTCAGGGCTGAGGTTGCGGTTGCGCGAGCTCATGGCCAGGCCGTCTTTTTCTCTCACGATGGGGCAGGGAACGACTTCTACGGGAAAATGCAGCTCGCGGGCCATGGTTTGGAGAATGAGAAACTGCTGGTAGTCTTTTCTTCCGAAATAGGCTTTGTCTGGTTGAACGAGGTGAAACAGGATACTGACGATTTGCACGACGGCATTCATGTGGCCGGGGCGGCTGGCGCCGCAGAGGATCTTATCCAGGTCGTGGATCTGAAAAGAAATCTGAGCATTCTCACCGGGATAAATCTCCTCCCGGGCGGGGGTAAAGATGGCATCTGCACCCTGTTCTTTCAGTAATTCCACGTCGGCTTCGAGGGTACGGGGATATGTATCGAAGTCTTCGTTGGGCCCAAACTGGGTGTGGTTAACGAAAATACTGACGATGGTGTGATCATTGTCGGCGATAGACCGACGTACCAGGCTGGCGTGTCCTTCGTGGAGGGCGCCCATGGTCGGCACGAATCCTACACTGCCACAAAGCTGATGTCGATAGCTTCGGAGTGCCTCAATGGAAGGAAGAATGGTCATGATGGCAGAGAATAGCGATCGTTTCGGCAAGGAACACAGCGCATTCGCAGAATCCGATCAGCCATAGAGTAGTCACAGAGGGATTCAAACCTACTTAAAGCTGGTTAATATAAGGAAAGGGAAATTGTACCAACAAATTATTTTTCGTATTTTTGCATGTAAGTTATTTGTAGCGTGTTTTCTTTTTCATGCAGAGACAGAAAGCCAAATTAACGGGTTGAACATGGATAAAAAACTGCGAATCCTTTTTGTTACTTCGGAAATTGATCCATTTCTAAAAATCAGCTCAGCTGCGGACCTGATCCGGCTTTTACCACAAAAACTCCAGGAAATCGGACATGAGATCCGGATTTTCATGCCAAAGTTTGGGGTCATCAATGATAGGAGGAACAGACTCCACGAAGTTGTCCGCCTTTCAGGAATTAACATCAGGGTAGGTGGCCAGGAAAAGCCCCTCACCATCAAGGTTGCTTCCATCCCCAATGCCAAGTTGCAGGTATATTTCCTGGACAATGAGGACTACTTCAAGCGCAAAAGCGTTCTTACTGATCCAAGCAGCAAGAAATTTCACATCGATAATGACGAGCGTTCCATCTTCTTCTGCAAGGGAGTGATCGAAACGGTAAAAAAGCTCGGTTGGCCGCCAGACATTATCCACTGCCACGACTGGATGACATCGTTTATTCCGCTGTATCTCAACACACAATACAGCAATGACCCGATGTTTAAGAACACCAAGACCGTTTTCACCGTCTATGATAATGGATTCGAAAGCGAATTGGCCCAAAACTACCTCGACAAAGTCCGTCAGGATGGTATTTCCGACGAGCAGCTGGACAACTATGACGGAAATGATTACGTTGGGGTGGTCAAAGGGGGCATCGCACTTTCGGATGTAACTACCTATGGGCATCCACAGATCGATGAGAACCTCGAACAATACATCCAAGAACGACAATCAGAGAAGTTGTACTTCGACTCCTCCGATCAGGACTCGTACGTGGAACAGTACGCCCAGCTGTATTCTACCATTTCAAACTGATACGAATTTGATTTTTAGAAAGAATCAGTGGCTGCTCATCCTTTCTTGGATGGCAGCCATCACTTTTTTTGTCGCCTGTGATCTAGGGCCATCCGGCCTGGGAGCCGATGTCTTACCCGATGGTGATCTCATCAACGTCAGCTACTCCGATTCGGCTCTCATTGATATGCAAACCCTGGTCATCGATAGTGTGAACACCTATCTGGCTGCCAATCAACTCATCGGCAACTATGTCGATCCCTTGTTTGGCACCATCCATGCCCGCACCTTCACCCAAGTCTTTCCCCGCTCGGGCCTCAATTTTGGTCAGCCTGATGAGCTCATCTTTGACTCGCTCGTGCTCAAACTCACCTTCACCTCTGCTTACGGCAGACTCGATCAGCCCCAAACCCTCCGGGTGTATGAGCTGACAGAGGATTTCCCGGATACTTCTGTCATCTATTCCTCTCGTGAGCTGGCCTATGATCCAGAGGATCTTGTCGATGGACTTGAGCTGGATTTTCCAGGCGGTGTTGCAGGACAAACCATCAGAACCCGCCTACGCGATGAACTGGGGGAGAAAATACTGTTTGGAGACTCGGCCATTCTCTCTGACAGGGACTTGTTTCTCTCTCAGGTGCTCAAAGGTCTGGTGATAGAAACCGATCCGGTCAAATTCATTAACCGCGAACCGGGGGCTGTATTCTCGCTCTTTGGCAATGATAGCGATTCTCTGCTCGTGCTTCACTACAGAAAATTTGACTCGACCACCCAGTCCTTTCTTCCCTTTCGCGAGCCATTCCTCATTACCAATTCGACCCCGAGATTTCACGCTTTGTCGCGCACCAATACGGAAGGTACGCTCCTGGCAACTGAGACTGCGAATGATACCAGCACTTCTTTTGAATTTGTGCAATCCGGGTTAATGCTGAAAACATGGATCCGGTTTCCAGACCTGGATCTCAGCGAGCCCCGCATCGTCTCCAGAGCGGAGCTAATTCTGCCCGTAGACCCCTCCACGCAGGGAAGTGACAACCGTTATCTTCCCCCCACGC
>CAZLKP010000449.1:2577-3611 GCA_964560095.1 uncultured Bacteroidia bacterium | reverse complement strand
GCTCTGACAGATGACCTGGCTGCTGTCAGGATTCCTGTCCTGATCGTATTTGGACAATACGACGTGAGTGTACCTCCGGCAGTAGGGCGGGCAGCGCTGGAGGCATTGGGAAGTGACGAAAAGGAAATGGTGATCTTTGAAAGATCCATTCACCATCCGCAGGACAGTGAGTCAGAGCGATTTGCAGGGCTGGTGGTGGATTTTATGGAAACATTCCGATGAATCAGCAATCCACGCACTCCTGAACACAATCGAGGAGTTTAGGAACAGTGGGATTGGATACGTGATACAAAATTTGCTTTCCACTCCGCTCGGAGGTGAGTACTTCCACATCTTCCAGTGCCTTCAGGTGTTGAGAAGCATTCGACTGGCTGATTCCAATTTGTTCGTAAATGGTCTTGACAGCCAGGGGCCCCTGCTCCAGCAGCAGCTCCACGATCGCCAATCTGGCAGGGTGTGAGATGGTTTTCATCACACGAGCGACACGCTTCAATTTAGCAGTGTCGGTCCTAAGGGCATTTGGCGCGGTAACAGACATGGAATTAACGTTCTGCGATGGGTAAAATCTGATGAAAATCCTCATCAGATTGGAGTTAAAGATATGAAAATATTAGCAACTGATAAACTAAACTGTCTTGATACACAAAAGGTTACATCTTTTCCGCTAATTCCGGGAACAGGCTTTCCAGCCCCGATTCACTGGCTTCGGCGATTCCCCGCTCGGTCAGCAGCCCTGTTACCAGCCGGGCAGGCGTCACATCAAAAGCCGGATTGGCTGCTGCGGAGCTGCTTGGAGTGAGTCGTACCTGACGGGCTATCCCTGCATCTTCATCCCATCCACTGATATGTGTCACTTCCGATTCATCCCGCTCTTCGATCGGGATTTCAAGTCCCTTGCGCACAGTCCAGTCGATGGTAGGTGAAGGCAGCGCCACATAAAACGGCACGCCATTGTCGTGAGCCGCGAGTGCCTTGAGATAGGTACCGATCTTGTTCGCGACGTCGCCTGAGGCCGTCACCCGGTCCGTGCCGGT
>CAZLKP010000449.1:0-2567 GCA_964560095.1 uncultured Bacteroidia bacterium | reverse complement strand
GCCAGCGCTTTGAGGTAAGTTCCGATTTTGTTTGCTACATCTCCGGTGCGGGTGGTTCGATCCGTGCCCACAATCACCAGGTCTACCTGTCCTTGCTGCATGAGATGTCCGCCGGCATTGTCAGTGATTACCGTATGGGGAATGCCCGCGTCAGCCAGTTCCCAGGCCGTGATGAAAGCTCCCTGGTTCCGGGGTCGGGTTTCGTCCACCCAGACATGCACGGGAATCCCGGACTGATGCGCCAGGTAGATCGGTGCGGTAGCTGTGCCCCATTCCACGGTCGCCATACGACCGGCATTGCAATGGGTGAGGACATTCACCGGTCGGCCGGGGTTCTGCGCACGCAGATCCCGAATCAAGGGTAGGCCAGTTTCTCCAATGCCACGACAGATGGCCACATCTTCTTCTACGATCTCCTCAGCCAGCGCCCAAGTCGCCCCCACCTCTCCCCTGCCCTGCTCGCGGATGCAGGCATCCATGCGTTCCACTGCCCAAGCCAGGTTGAGGGCTGTCGGGCGGGCCTCCAGCAAATGCTGTTTGCCGGATTCGTAGAGGTCTTCCGGTTCCTGCGTGGCCAGCATAGCCATGCCATAAGCTGCCGCTGCCCCGATCAGGGGGGCACCCCGCACCCACATCTCCCGGATGGCGCAGGCAACTTCTGCCGAGGTTGTCAGGGTCTCAAGTCTCAGCTCATGCGGCAGCCAGCGTTGATCGATGATCTGCACAGCAAAGGGATGGTCGGGATGTCGCCAAATGGTGCGTGAATGCATGGGGGAAGGATTGAGCAGGTAAATATAGGTTCTCTGTTCTGGTTCACACAAAGATCACAAAGGAAGGACACGAAGGTCACAACAGCGCTGCTGCGCCCTTGTCTCGCTTCTCGTAGCTGGTTCCACTACGTAGCTGTGGGGGAAGCGGTCTCTCAACTCTTTTCTTTATCTTTCCTCCCCAAACATTCCGACCATGCAGAATAAAATCGTGGTGGCCTTTGTTGCCTTCCTGGTAATTTGCGGGAATCTGACGGGTCAGCAAGAAGGGATTAAGAAGCCCGTCGTGCGGGTCCACGCAGAGCTGGCAGGGGTGTTGGAGGAAGTAGGAGCGGGAATCATTACGGGTGAGCGGGACGAAGTCCTCTACATCCTCACAGCGCTTCATGTATTGGAACCATTCCTGGAAGGCGGAACCCTCGAAGTACAGCTTCGGGGTCGGGCCATGGTTGAGGCCGAGCTGGTGCAAAGTAACAAATCCTATGATCTGGCGGTCATCGCAATCCCCAAGCCCCTCGGAATCAGCACCATTCATTCCTTTTTTCCAGCCCAGAGTTTGCCTCCGCGGGAAAGCTACGTCACCATTGTGGGCCACCCGCTCGGCATCGATTGGGATGTGAATACCCGCTGTCAGATCAAATCCCTGGAGCTAGATCTCAGCACTGATTTTTTCACCCTCTACCCCGAGCAAGTCAAAAACGGCCACAGCGGAGGCTCTGTCCTGAACGGCAAGAAGGAACTCCTCGGTCTGGTGCTGGAAACCAGTGGCGTGAACGCCCGCTGCCTCCACGTGAATTTCCTCCTCCGGGCCTGTCAGTACTGGAACATTCCTGTTGACTATATGACGGGAGTGATGGACGCAGACACAGGACCCGGTCCCAGCGACCCTGATGATTTTCGATACAATCTTCTGGTGCAACGCGGCAACCAGGCTTTCGAATCGGGACAATGGCAGACCGCCACGCAAGCCTTCTCCGATGCCAACGACCTGCGTCCGTCTCAGACCCTTCGCGACCGCATCAAGGACTGCGAGCAGGAGCTGGCTAGCGACCGGGAATACCAGCGACTGCTGCGTCTCGGACTTGATTCGGATAATACCCTACAACAAAGCCTCGACTATTTCCAACAGGCCGCAAAGCAGAGAAATACCTCCCAGATCCAACGATATATCCGGGACACTGAGCAGGCCCTCGCCGACCTCAATATTCCAACGCAAGGTTCCCGCTCCTCCTACACCGACCGCTATGCCGGCGATTTGGTTTGGGTGGAAGGCGGCTCCTTCATGATGGGGAGCAATGAGGGAGATAGTGATGAGAAGCCTGTGCACCAGGTGAGCCTCGAGGGGTTTTGGATGGGGAAGCATGAGGTGACGGTGAAAGAATACTTAATATTTTGCTCGGAGACAAATTCCAATTGGCCTGAATGGTTAGAATCGGGGAGTCAATACAATGTTGAAACGGGCTCGGATTCCTACTACAAAGACAAAGGCTACACCAGAAGAGGGAGCGACAATCTTCCGATTGTCGGTATAAGCTGGCCAAACGCAAAGGCATATTGTGACTGGCTGAGCAGAAAAACCGGTCACAGCTACACCCTCCCGACAGAGGCGCAGTGGGAGTATGCGGCGCGAGGTGGGCAGAACGCACGCAACACTACTTATGCTGGGAGCAACACGGTGGATGACGTCGGATGGTATTCCTCCAATAGCAGCTCCACCACGCATCCAGTTGGGCAAAAAGCGGCAAATAAACTCGGCCTCTACGACATGAGCGGGAATGTCTGGGAATGGTGCGCTGACTG
>CAZLKP010000448.1:0-3611 GCA_964560095.1 uncultured Bacteroidia bacterium | reverse complement strand
TGCTTTCCCCAGGATGACGCCAGACTTCCCAGCACAAACAGCAGAAAGATGCCTCCCAGCCCTGCCCAGCCGCCACCCCCGAATGCCAGAAAAGCCAGAATACCTCCAGCGATGGTGCCCGGTAGGTCAATTTTTCCGGACAACCAGCTCAAGAGCATGAATACAGCGATGATCCCTGCTGCCCATTCCCATTGGTCCTGAATCAGCCATGGCGCACCAAGCTGCCAATGCCGGACCACGACCCAAGCGCCTGCGCCTGCCACCAGCGGACTCCAGAGATTATCGTCCAGACTGCCGGGAAGCGATTCTGCCAGCGCGGCCACTGCCATGGTGATGAGAAGCACCACCCCCCATTCCGGAAGGCCGATACCCGAAGGATAGGCAGAGACAGGTAGCAGGGTCAGCAAGCCCCAGGTCAGAAGGGTGCCGGCCAGCCAGTAGGCAAGGCTGCCTTCCAGCGTTTTGGATGGATTCCACCGGAGAGAATGTTTCCCGATAGCCTGCCCGACCCATTGAGCGGCGGCATCTCCAAAAGCCAAAGCCCCCCAGCCTACAGCAAGAAAGATTTGCTGCTTCCAGAATAGCAGACTCAGGATAAGCACCGACAAAGGGTAGCTGATCAATCCCGGGTCCCGATGAAATCGATGGGCGGATGGCTTTCGGATGTCGAAAGACAATTGGGGCATAATCGCCAAATTAAACAGGAGGGCGGCCAGGGCCGAGAGAGATACCCACAGAGGTGCCCAGCGCCCGATCACAAGCGCGAATCCTACCATACCGATGTGTACCAACCGCCTTCGGGGCATGTTGTCGATTTTCCACAAACATACACAGGTCATTTTTGATTGCCACTCGCATTCTTCCTGCGTAGATTGGAGATATGGGAGAATCAACTACCGATATGGCCTTTCAGCAGCTCTGTGAGGGCTATCTGAGCTACTTGAAGCAGTTTCAGGTGATCACGCAACGGGCTTCTATCCGCTTTGCCAACCGCGACTGGCACGGGATACAGGCCGACCATAAGCGCCGCCTCAATCTGTACAAACAGCAGGTGGCGCGGATTGCCCGGGAGATTCGCCGAACTCTCAAAGAAGAGTTTCACAACGAGCACATCTGGAAAGGGTTGAAAGCCAAATATCTGGACTTTTCGAACCAGCAGCAGGCCTTTGAGGTGGCTCAGACCTTCTTCAATTCCGTGTGCCGCAAAGTGCTCGGGGATATTGGGGCGGATAACAACTTTATGTTTGTCGAGGCGGAGAGCAGTGCCATCGGGGCAGCAGAGCCGGAGTTGCGAACATACAAGTGGACGCAACCTTCGAGGGATCTGATCCGGCAGCTGCTGCTGGATATGGAGCTCAATGCTTCATTTGAAAATTTGCAACGGGATGTGAATGCCATCGATGAGCGGTTGCAGGTGGAATTCTTCAAAGAAAAATTCCCTGAGCCGGATACCTGCCTGGAGGTCTTCCCTGCCTTGTTTTACCGGAATAAAGGGGCCTATCTGGTAGGGCGCCTAAGGCATCAGCAGCAGCATTTTCCCTTTGTGCTTCCAGTGCTTCATGAAGAGGACGGGCTATTTGTCGATGCCATGATCACGGATGAAGACGAGGTGTCGATCATTTTTAGCTTCACAAGGTCCTATTTCCTGGTGGATGTGGAGGCACCTTCCCGTCTGGTGGCCTTTCTCAAAACCTTGATTCCGCTCAAGCCTTACTCCGAAATTTACAATGCTGTCGGGTACAACAAGCATGGAAAAACGGAGCTATTCCGCGGATTCCTTCGCCATTTGTCCGAGTCTAAAGACCAGTTTGTGATTGCGCCCGGGATTCGGGGCATGGTGATGGCCGTGTTTGTGTTGCCTTCCTATCACATTGTGTTTAAGCTGATCAAAGACAAATTTGACCCGCCCAAACAGACCTCTGGGGCGCATGTAAAGCAGTGCTACAAGCTCGTGTCTGTGCATGACCGGGTCGGAAGAATGGCCGATACCCACGAGTTTGAGCATGTCACCTTTCCGCGGAATCGCTTTTCTGAAAAGCTGCTACAGCATCTGCAGGAGGTGGCCACCTCCCTGCTCACAGTCACTGATTCTGAGGTGATCATCCGGCATTTGTACATTGAGCGAAAAATGGTCCCGCTGAATTTGTTTCTCGATCAGGCCACACCGGATGAAATCGACGAGGTCGTGGAAGAATATGGCAATACCATCAAACAGCTGGCTGCGGCCAATATTTTTCCAGGCGATATGCTCCTGAAAAACTTTGGGGTGACACGCCACAGACGAGTGGTGTTTTATGATTATGACGAAATCGGATTTCTCACCGATTACAACTTCCGGCGCATGCCGGAGCCGGATGAAGGCGAAGACTACCTGGCTTCCACACCCTGGTTTGCGGTAGGGCCGAATGACGTTTTTCCGGAAGAATTTCGACAGTTTCTTATCGGTGACGAGCGAATCCGGGAGCGGTTTTTTGAGCTCCATGCAGACCTGTTTGACCCCATATTCTGGATCGACATGCAAACCCGGATCAAAGCCGGCGAGGTGGTGGACGTCTTTCCCTATCGCCGTCGCAAGCGATTCCAGCCTGACCGAAAACCTGATGCTGTTTGATGCGCATGGCTGTTCATCCAACCGCTGGCTTGTCGAATCTGACATCTTTTGAGGAATTTGACCTACCTTAGCAGTATGTCCGACAGAATGATATACGGGGTTCACCCGGTGAAAGAAGCGATTGAAGCAGGTAATGCCATCGAAAAATTGCTGGTGAGGCAGGACATGGCTTCGGATAAAGTGGGCGAATGGCGGCGAATTGCCAGAGAGATAGATGTGCCTATGCAGATGGTTCCGGAAATCAAGCTGCGCAAGGTCACCCACAACGGAAACCATCAGGGAGTGGTGGCCCTGCTCCCGGCCATGCCCTATCACGATCTGGAAACTACCCTCCTGCAGATTCAGGAAAAAGGAGAACCACCTCTGCTCGTGATGCTTGATGGCATCACGGATGTACGAAACTTTGGTGCCATAGCCAGAGGCACAGAATGCCTCGGCGCTCATGCTGTGATTGTGCCTTCTAGAGGGGCGGCCAGCTTCAGCCCAGATGCGGTCAAGGTGTCTGCCGGTGCACTCAATCACCTGTCAGTGTGCCGGGTCGGCGACCTCGTGGATGCTACCCTGCTCATGCAGGCCTATAGCATCCAAACCGTCGGACTGACAGAAAAAGCCGGCGAGTCGCTCTGGGATTGTGATCTCACAGGGCCTACCTGCCTCGTTATGGGCTCAGAAGAGAAAGGCATTTCCAATCGCCTGCTGAAGCGCCTCGATCGTCTCGTTCAGATTCCACTTTCTGGTCAGGTAGAATCGTTGAATGTCTCAGTTGCGGCAGGAATTGGCCTGGCGGAGACGGGGAGGCAAAGGAGAAAGAGTTGAGAATTTCGCGTTGAGCCTTGAGCGCTTGGTCAAGAGTAGATTCTCTCAACCCTCAGCCTATTCCCTCCTCCAACCCTTCTCTATCCTTCTTTTTGAGCGTCCTAACCACCATGTCGTAGGAGTGGTCGATGAGGTGAATGAGAAAGTCTGCTTGGAGATTATCGACTAGGGAGATGGTGTTCCA
>CAZLKP010000447.1:0-3657 GCA_964560095.1 uncultured Bacteroidia bacterium | reverse complement strand
GACCAAGCGAGAATCTTCCTCATGAAAATCCTACTGGATATTGTCAAAAAGCTCCGAAAATCCGAAATCAGGCGAATTCGGCAGCGAATCCAACAGGCCCCCTTTGACTACGAACGGGTGGGTAAACTCTTTGAATTGGTGACACGCTACGGAGAGCAGGATGAGGCATTTTATTCTGAAAAACTATACGGGAAAGCCCCCAATAACACCTTCAGGGTCACAAAATCGCGGCTGAAGAAGGTGTTGGAAAATGCTGTGATACACGATAAAAGCCTTAGCGATTACAGTCCATCAGTGAATGCACGCCTTCAGGCACGGAAGAAATTACTGCAGGGAGAAATCCTCCTGGGAAGGGGCGCTTACGCTGCTTCCAAAAACCTTTTACTCCAGGTGTTGGCCTCCTCGCGCAAGTATCAGTTTTATGAAGATGAGTTTCAGGCCAAAATGCTTTTGTACCGGAATTACAGCAACCGGAGCTCTGTGAAGGATTTTGCCAAGCAAACCCAGCATATTCTCGAACTCAACCGAAACCGGTTTTTGCTCACCCAGGGGTCAGTGCTGTATTACAGCCTTTCCAATGTGTTTGCCCACCAAACCCTCACATTGGCCGAATTGCAGCAGGTGCGGCAACAAATCGACGATCTTCAGGACATCGCCGCCGAAACCCGGCATCCTCACATGCAGCGGTATCATCTCCTCTGCGAAATCTACTACCACGAACTGGCCGCCCAGGATGAGCAGGCCTTGTCTTTTGGCCTGGCATACAAAGACCTGATTCTGAGCACCCCTGAATTATGCTCTCCTCAGCAGGAGGCCATCGCGCAGGGATACCTGGGAGAAATATATCTGCGTTTGGGACGATTTGAGGAGGCTCAACAGGCCTCTCAGCTTTCTCTATCCGGATTTACGCAGGACCAGATGAATTACCTCCGGGGACTGGAGCTCGCTTTCCGAATCGCTTTTTTCTCCGGTGAGTGGATGGAAGCAGAAGCCATCATCAAGCTTGCCCGGCAACATCCCTTGTTTGGAGAAGAAGATGAATTTGAAGGATCCAGGCACCTGGCAGGGAAATGGCACTACTTTCATGCTGCCCTTTGTGTCAGGCAAGACCGATTCAAGGAAGCCAACAAAGAATTAATGGGTACCAGTTCCCTGCTATCTGACAAAAAAGGCTGGAATCTACTCGTCAGGAGACTGGAAATCATTATTCTCTATGAACTCGGGCACCTGGATCTGCTGGAAACCAAGATTCAAAACCTCCGGCAGTTTGTGAAACGGACACAAAAAAAGGAGCCTAGACAAAGATCTACGCTCCTGCAAAAACTCCTGCTGATCTGGTATCGGGTGGAATATGATTTCCAGAAACCCATTGATCAGGGAGATGCACTCATCTCAGAACTGGAATTGCTGAAAGAATCTAGATATGGCGGCGAATCGGATCTCATTCCCTTCGACCTCTGGCTTCAGCAAAAAGCCGCTTCAGACCGCTAAGAGCCACATCAGCATCTGACCAGCTCATTTCTTTACCCGAAAATGGGTATCGTCATAAATGATAATGGTCACCTTTTGGTTGCGACCGGCACCAACATTATACCGCTCAGGCTCAAACCCATCAAGCATGGAACTCTGGTATTGAGTAGGTGTCATGAGCTGCACATGTGCCGGATCAGGTAAATCGCCGGGTGTTGTCCAACCAAACAACCACATAAAAAATGAAATCAATGCGTTCATATCCTGTTCAGATTAGATGAAGATCAAGGCTCGGAGGTCAGCTGTCAGAGTTGCGGTAAATGTAGATAACCATTTATGGAGAAAAAGACGAAGTCATCCATATCTGTGAATGACACGGCATTGGATGGGAATCCTCATGAACCCACAACAAATACTCCCCCAAAAAGCATTTTTTCAAGTTTCCATGACATGCATCCCTCCTGTGACTTCGGGTAGAGGTTTGCCATCATAAGAAAGGATGTATTCATAGGGAAGATACCCTCCTTTTCTGCGTTCTGTGTATATTCGTCTGTGTTGATTCCCCTGGCTGAACCCACAATCATCATTATGAATTGTCTTTCATTGAATTCCAACAAGCTGGCTGCTACGGTCGCCTTATTTGTGGCCATTTCGCTGGTCGCGATAGCCTGTGCCAAAGTGCCTTTTACCGACAGACGCCAGGCAAAGCTTCTCCCGAATTCTCAGATCAATACCCTGAGTTTCGATCAGTACCAACAATTTCTCAGTGAAAACCCTCCCCTCCGCGGAGGGGAGGAGGTCAATCAGGTGCGCCGGGTAGGAAATAAACTGGTTGCAGCCGTGCAAAGATACTACACAGCCAACGGGTTGATTGATGACCTGAAAGACTTCGAATGGGAGTTTAATGTCGTGGACGATCCGCTGGTGAATGCGTTTTGTATGCCTGGCGGAAAAGTGGTCATATATACCGGGATTTTGCCAATCTGCCAGGACGAGGACGGCCTGGCTGTGGTGATGGGCCACGAAATTGCCCACGCCCTGGCCCACCATGGCAATGAACGCTTGACCCAACAATTGGGAGCCCAGGGTGCCTTGCTCCTCGGCAACGCCGCGCTCACGGTCATGCAGGGAGCCCCGGAGGATAGTGCCAAAGCCGCTCAGGACGCCCGTACCCGACAGGTGTTGCTGGCAGCTGCAGGTGTGGGGGCTCAGGTCGGAATATTGTTACCTTTTTCCAGGAAGCATGAATCTGAAGCCGACCAGATCGGCCTGTATCTGATGGCCATTTCCGGGTATGACCTCAATGCTGCGGTGCCCTTCTGGCAGCGCATGGAAGCTGCCGGTGGGCAAGCTCCTCCGGAGTTTCTGAGCACGCACCCATCTCCCGGCACCCGCCAAGCCAATCTGGAAGGATGGATTCCGGAGGCACGGGAAATGGGGGCAAAATACTGATCCAATCTGAGGTATTCTCCTTCCATTAAAGGAAGCTGATTCTCTTTCCTTACAGGTAGATTATTTGTATCTTTTTGGGAGAATCAGATGAGATGAATGATCGATATTTTTTAAGAGGTATCCTGGCTATTTCAGCCGGGATACTGCTCTTTAGCCATACCCTCAATGCCCGGCAATCCCTTGCTCACCAATGGAATGAAGTCCTGCTGAATGCTATCCGAGGCGACTTTGCCAGGCCCACTGTTCATGCCAGAAACCTGTTTCATGTTTCTGTAGCATTATATGATTCCTGGGCAATTCATCAGCCCGGGGCAAGCACCTACTTTCTTGGGAAAAATGTTCATGGCTTCATCTGGCCATTTGAAGGGGTCACTCCCCCATCAGATCCGAAGGCAGCCTCCGAAGAAACGATGAGCTATGCTGCTTACCGGCTCATTACCCATCGGTTTAGATTCTCTCCGGGTAGTTTTGAAACACAAAGGGCCTGCGATTCTCTCATGGCCCTGCTTGGCTATGATCCCAACTTCCGCTCAACCGATTATCAGACGGATAATCCTGCAGCACTTGGTAATTATCTTGCTGAAGGCATCATTGAGTATGGCAACCAGGATGGCAGCAACGAGCAAAATCGGTACAGTAATCTGTTTTATGAGCCTATCAATCCGCCTTTGGCTCCGACTGAGCCAGGTAATCCGGATATCCTGGATCCCAACCGCTGGCAACCCCTCCAGCTGG
>CAZLKP010000446.1:0-3663 GCA_964560095.1 uncultured Bacteroidia bacterium | reverse complement strand
TTCCGCCACCTCCTCCGGATCCGCCACCGCCACCAGATCCGCCGCCACCTGCCGGTGGCCCCATATCCGGCGTCGGATCACAGCTGGTATCCGCAACATAATTCACCGGCGTTCCGTTTTCGATATAATTGTCGTTGATCAGGTCAATTTTATTGGCTGCATACTGGTAAAACTCTACCTCATCAAGGGTTCCGTAATTGGCGCCAAACCAATCCTGGAGGATCGTGGCAAACACGGTCCGGTAATCGAATTCGTAACCCACCAACCGGTTGTTATTCAGGTTGCTAAGGCTAGGATTAGTTCCCGATATACCTCCCTTCAATCCTTTGCCAAATACCATCATGGGTGCCGAAGAGCCATGATCCGTGCCAAAGGTACCATTCTCCCCTACCTGCCGGCCAAACTCCGAAAAGGTCACGGTGAGCACACGATCTTCCAGCCCCAGATCCTTAAGATCATCTTGGAAAGCCTTTATGGCTTCCGATACGTGGTAGAGCAGGCAGCCGTGCCCGCCAAAGCTGGGCTTTCCGGCGATCGCCTGGTTCTCGTGGGTGTCAAATCCGCCAATTCTCACCAGAAAAACTTTGGTCTTGATGCCCCCGGAAAGCAATCTGGCTACCGTTTTGAGTTGTGGAGCCAATCCGTTGCGGTTGAATCTGGCCGCATTGGTGTGGTACTTTTCAGGATATACCACATTGGGAGAATTGTTCCCCTGATTGTACACCTGGGTCAGGCGGTTGGCATACTGGTTGGTGGTCCGCTCAATGTCCACGATGTATTGCAATTCGTCGCCATAATCAGTTTGTGGAAACTGCCCGGGAAGCGCCCCACCGACACCGTTGACAGAGTTGGCAAAATTGGAGGGATCGTTGCCCAGGGTGATGCCCATGGGGATGCCGGCAGACCGATGAAACCCCAGCGAAATGATATGGCTGCCAAATTCAAGGCCGGGCGGGTCAGGCATATTTGGATTGGGATAACTGTTGGGGAAATCATCAAACCGATGATCCAGGTACCTTCCCCACCATCCCGAATCGGGATTCTCCACCGAGGTATTTCCATCTTTTCCACTTAGCCATATGTCGGTTCCACGAAAGTGAGAGCCATTCATGTTGGTATAGGCGACGTTATTGACCAGGTGAACCTTGCCATCATCCCAAAGGGATTTGATGCCACCCATATCTGGATGAAGCCCAATTGACTGATTGGAAGGGAGGCTGGGATCTAGGTTGAGATACTTTCTCGGCCCCGAATCTTCTACCCCGATCACAGGGCGGAGATTCTTGTAGGTGGCATATTGATCCAGCGGAATGAGCATATTGAGGCCATCGTTCCCCCCGTGCATTTGAATGATGACCATCACGCGGTCATTCACATCATCACAGGTGAATGAACTGGTCATGATTGAGCGAGCCATGGTCCGGATGGGGATTCCCCCCAAAGCAAACGGAGCTGTAGCAAGAGACATATTTCGGAGAAAGTGTCGGCGGTTCATAAGAAAGCAGTTCGGTTAAGGCGGGAAAAAGGTAGAAGGGGGAGGAGGTATGAGAGGAATAGAGGTGGGGAAATGGTTGTTTGTCTCACCTCTCGATTACCCGATCTGAAATTCCGGAGATTGTAGAATGGCCCGGATCAGCTTGGAGATTTGAGGCTTGACGGCCATATCATCACTGGTGGCGAGATAATTATCCCATTCAAAGGCCCAGTTAATATCTGTGAGGTTGTCAAGGAGCACATCGTTGAGAAAATAGTCGAAGCGGTCGGCATCGACGGTTTCGGGCAGCAGATAGTTCAGTAGTTCATTGACCAGATGGGCAGGAATTCGGGCACCCGGGTGCGGGCCCGGTGTGCCGAGAGGATCCATGCCCTGATAATCCGTAATCTGGCTGGGATCTGTTACGAATGCCATCACATCGATCAGCAAATGGGCCGGCCCATCGAGATGTTCGTCGGCAATGTCGTACCGGGCCGGTAGCGATTTGGCGCTGATCCACAGGCGGTTGTATTCCGGCGCCTGATACACCGGCTGATAGCCTGCCACCTCTGGTGGCATAAACAGATCAAAACAGGCCAGAGACTGCATTCGCTGGATGCCAAACTGGTAGAATGTGACGTAAGTCTCAAACGGATCGACCGCCGGATCGGGAATGGGAACCTGAAAATAGCGGATCATATGCGCCTGGAGTTCCAGTGGGCCTTTGATCAAAGCACCGATGGTTTCGTCGCCGGCGTCAGTGTCATCTGTGTCATAGAAATGTTGACTTTTGAGCAGCTTTTTCAGCACAGGCATGATCTCATAGTTGCCAATCATAAGATCCTGGGCCAGCGGATCAATGATATCGGTGTCAACTTCCTGGCTGATTTTGTAATTGACGAAATGCCGGTACATTCTGCGCACAATTGCCCGGGCCGTGGCGGGCTGAGCAAAAATCATTTCCACAAATTCATCCAGCTCTTCCAGCATTCCGGGCTCTGTGTTTCGGCCCATAATCACCTGGTTGTTGAAGGCGTGGGAAAATATTTTATCGGTGTCATCATGGCGCCCTGCATCGGGCTTGGCACGTGGCAGCATCGTAACCGGATCGTAAAACAGCGGATCGTCCCAGGAGTCGTTCCGACGGAAACCGGTCATGAGGCGGGATGCCTCAATCACATCATTTTCGGTAAAGGTGGTATAGTCGCCGGGCCCTGCCGTTGGACCTTTGCCAATGGTATGTAGCTCGAAAAATTCCCGGACAAAGTTTTCATTCGGGGCATTTTTCTCGCTTTCTCCGATATCGAGATAGTCGTTCATCCCGTTATCCAGGCAGATCTTTTTGGCCAGGGTTTTGTAATTTCCCCCAGCAAACTCCATCAGCAGTCGAATGGTGTAATAGTGGTTTTCGCTGTATTCAACCACATCAATGCCGGTGGGGAAGCTGCAATGGTTAGCATACACCAGTCTTGCAAATGCAGACAGGGGCACGTTTGGATCAAAAATGGTATGTAACCACCATGATCCCACAATTTTCATGAGGTCTTCGTTGGGTGAATTGGCGCCCGTGCGGCCGCTTATGACCCAGGTAAGGTTGGTGGCGGGATCCACAGGTGGAGCAGGAATGGCCGGTAAGGTCATTAGCTGGTCCACGGCCTGGTCGGCCGTCATTGCTGAGTAGGCGTCAATTTCCTGACGGTTGGCTCCGAAGGTGGTTCGGCGGAGCAGATGAGCAGCGAGCCTTCGGCCTAGTGGTCCGGAGTGATGTGCTAAAGATGCCATGACAAAACAATATAAATAATTGGTTCGGCAGGTGTTGCAGAATACAGTTCAGGTAGGCATCAATGGGAGGGAAGAACCGGAGCGTGAGATTTCCGTGTTCATTTCGAAGATACTTGGGAGATCGCAGATTTCAAGCCCGAATATATTTTGAAGATGTAATTAACGACGGCGTTTTGTCGGGAAAACACTTCCTTTGTTCGTCATAGGTACGGTATGGCGTGATTGGTCCATGTAAGCAGACACCCAAAAAGAGAAGGGCAGGCCGAAGTCTTTGACTGAATTTAGCCTTTGGAAAGCAGTCCCCCACTTCCAATCATTTGATTACTTGATCCTGCTTGTTGCACCCTTGACCGTCTTGCACCATGAAGCGTGTTGTTACGCTATGGATCTACACCTTGCTTTGCCTC
>CAZLKP010000445.1:0-3667 GCA_964560095.1 uncultured Bacteroidia bacterium | reverse complement strand
CCCACATAGCCATTCTGAAAGCCCCCGTCCACGATTCCAACATAGCTCAGGCTGTCCTTGAAAACCTGGGTTTGAGATAACCTTCTGGATACCTCAATCCGATTGGTCGAAAACTGGTTAAAGACTTCTGAATTTTCCTGGTTTGGCTCAAAGGCTGTTCCAATGAAGATATAAGACATGGTAAAAGACCCTGTCAGGAGCCGGTCAAATGAGTCATACTGTTCCTCTGTTGGATCCCATCGGAAAAACTCTGAGCTGTTTTGATTCATTGACCGGGTGGCATTGATGTCGATCCGAAATCCTTTGAAGATTTCCATCGACGTTCGCGCATTGAGCTGTTCGTTGCTGGCCTGCTGGAAAGGATTGGCCAGGGTGGGATCCTGGGTGATCCATCGGTTTTCTGCTGCCAGGCCGCGTATGTCTCTTTGGCTGCCTGCCACAAAGCCCAGCGTTGGAGCAAACACCGCGCTGCGCTGGTTGAGCATGGTATCGGTGTAGTTCCAGTCGAGCCCGAAATTATCTGTTTTAGGCAGATAGCCCGGCAGGGTCATGGAGTTAGTCGCCGTGTAGTTCACATCCACGCTGCGAATGCTGAGTCCGATTTTCAGGAGTTCCCGCCCGGCGATTTTGAGGAATTTGAACGGATCCGGTTTTTCGGTGCTGTCCTGAGCGGCTCCCGGCTCAGGAGGTCGGGTCAGTTCCTCTCCGGGTCGGGGCACGGGCCTGCCCGAAGGTTGTCGTTCTTCTTCTTTGGGTTGCCAGAGCTGACTCTCCATGACCTCCCGTAAAAACTTGGACTTTCTGTATAAACTATTGAGGTCAATTCGGCCACTGGCCTGGACGTTTTGGTTGTTGCTGATGGTGCCACCAAAGCCGGGGCTCACTTCTGGCGCCTGCATCCACTGGTAGCCTCCGCTGTAGTTTACGTTGCCATTGATCCAGTTCAGGGGTTTGATCTGGGCAAACGGCAGTTGATACACCACATTGAAGGTATGTTGATAGTTGGTGGTCCGGCCGATGTTGATCAGGTTTTCTTTGCCCAATTCTCCATTTCTACCAAAGTAAATGATGTTGTCAATCAGACGGCCCACAGAATCCCTTTCGAACTGGGTGGCATCTTCCCAATAGCCTTTTACTTCATCGACCCGCGATACGTTGTTAGCGTTGAAGGTCATCTGCAGGTTTCGGGTAAGATTCCACGACAGGTTGTAGCTGCGGTTGATCATGAAGTTTTTGGTAAAAATCGGATCTACCGCGCCGCCAAATTCGCTGGTCGGCCTCAGGGCCCGCTCTTCAAACTGCCGGTTGCCATTCATGCTCATGGTAAATGACTGTGGCAATGGCGAGATGGAGAACTGCTTGAGGAACTGCGACTTTTCCAGCCCCTTGAATGGGCGGAAATTGACCTGTGGGAAGTTATAGCGGTAATTCATGCCACCGCGATGGGTGGTATTGAATCTTTTGGAGGTAATGGCGTTTCTCGCAAGCTGCTCATTGTAGGCGTAGCTGAAATCAAAGTTGGATGGATCCCAGGGCATTGGTGCTTTTCCCCCGCCACCGGTTCCTTCATTTCGCCCTCCACCGGCCCTGCCACCACCAGCCCTTCCTCCACCTGCCCGACCGCCACCGGTTCCGGCTCCACCAGTACCACCGGGGTTCAGGCGCCAGTTGTTGAAGCTGATCGAGCGCGTTCGCTGATAGTCCTGGATCTCTCGTCGCTGGGCCTTGGCTTCTTCCGGCTCCAGGTTTTCCAGCAGCCGGTCGGTGCTCACATCAGCCTCCTGCGGGTCAAACAAAGGAGAAATCAGCCGCTCTCCGTAGGTTGCATACAGGGGCATGCTCAGCCCCCAGTCTTTGGGGAAAAATTTATCCAGATTCAGATTGGTCGATACATCATAGCGATAGCTGTCTTCCTGGGGTCGGTTGGACAATTTCTGATCCAGGGGCCCAAATCCAGCTGTTTTGAATGCCCCATTGGCATTCACAGTTCCGAGGTCGGCCAGGGTCATGGAGGTGTTGAAATTGCCTGCATAGCCGTTTTTCTTGTCGAAGTTGGTCAGGCGCAACTCATTGACCCATACTTCGAGGCATATCTTTTCTTCATTACCATCGGCGGGGTTTCGCACCCCAACCATGATGTTTCGGATGTCCGACAGCTTGGGAGTACCCTTCACATAAATTTTGTGACCGGCCGGCATAGTGGAATCACTGTAAGCGTGGCGATAAATGAGTCCGGTTCCCGAAGCATTTCTGTCTTCTTTGGCCAGGGCGAGCAGCAGCAGTTCAAAATCAAACTCGTTGCTGTCGAGCCACACATTGAAAGGGTCGCTGGGCCGCCCGGGAGCGGAGGGCGTCAGCGGAATTTCATATTCGTAATAATTGAAATCATTGTCCAGCCCGAGTCGCATGAAGACGGTGGCATCGCCGGTGTTCTCGAAGTTGGAGGGATTCACGCCATCCTCAATGGGCTCTGCATGCACAAACATCCGGAGTTGGTCATACTGGCGCAGGTCGTGCTTCACATTCCGGAACATGGCCCGGGCATCGCCGTCTTCAAGCCCACAGGCCCGAAGGGTGAGGGAGCGCTCATCCTGGAGAAAGCCCACAGCCGTGTTGCCGTTGAGCGCCTGCCGCTCAATGCCCGGAGGGAGTACATAGTTGAAAGGAAACTTGGTGGAGTTTTGCTCAATCGTGAGGGAACCCAGTTCGAAAGAAGCGAAGGGAGGTTCCGGGGGAGCAACGACCACGTTGGGATCGCTGAGATCGCCAGTGAATCGTCGCCATTGCGTGGACAAAAACTGGAACTCCGTCATTCTCATGATGACCTCTTCCTCAAATCCGGTGAGGTACATCCGCATAAAGTTGATCGACTTGAAGTTGGGAATGTTATTGACCGCCCGCCCGGTATTCAGTGGAATCCGGAACTGATACCAGGTGACCGGCGTGGGTCGGTTATTCGCATTCACCATGGTGTCCACCCGGTCCACGATGTAGTTCTGACCGGGAATCATTTGTCCCGGTTTCAGGTTGATTTGGTATTCCCAGTATTGCTCAGCAAAGTTAACCGAGCCGTTGCCGTTCATGTCTTCGGTATCGGGCTGTTGGGTGGCCTGGGTGGTGAAATTTTGATTTTGCTGATTCTGATTCACCGGAGAGTTTCCTTCCAGCCCATTGAAATTGAGATATCGGTCGAGAATGGAGATATCATCAGAGGCATTTTCGAATGTGTCCGCCCGGAAGTGGAGAAAGTCGTCTGAGCTGGGGTCGGCGGCCAATTCAGCAAAGGCTGCCGGGCTCAGAAATGCCTGCAACTGGCCCAGGAAGTTGGTCTGAAAATAGCTTTGCTCTTCTGCGCTATTCAGGCCATCCAGGCCGATATCCTGTGCTTCGCGGTCGTCAGGGTCGTTGCTGAAGGCATTCACCGGCGGGTTGCCGATCGGAATCCGGCCATAGGCTGTTTCGCGCAAATTGCCTTGATTTCCGGCACCAGGTAGTCCGTTCTCTCTGCTCAACGCCTCATCCGGAAGCACATCCTCACTGATCAACCCAAGATTGAGGTAAAACTCCCCTCCCTGGTGGTTCGGGTTGTCCATGAAGGGGTCCATCATCCAGAACTCCACAAATTCAACGTTGGTCGCTTCGAAGTCATTGTTGATGTCGATCTCCC
>CAZLKP010000444.1:0-3671 GCA_964560095.1 uncultured Bacteroidia bacterium | reverse complement strand
TGATCCCTATGAGGTTGCCGTTAAGATCCACTAGGGCTCCACCGCTGTTACCGGGATTCACGGCGGCATCGGTCTGAATAAACGACTCGATGGCAGCCTGATCACGAAGAATATTGATATTTCGTGCCTTAGCCGAAACGATACCAGCTGTGACAGTTGAGTTAAGATTAAAGGGGTTACCGATGGCCAGCACCCACTGCCCTACCCGCGCTTCGTCGGAGTTGCCAAGGGTGACAGCCGGCAGGCCATCCGCTTCAATCTTAATCAAAGCGATATCCGTTGAGGGATCTGTGCCGATGAGTTTGGCCTTGTAAGTCTGATTATCGGACAGAGACACTTCCATATCCTCGGCCTGGTCAATCACGTGATTGTTGGTCACGATGTAGCCATCCGAGCTAATGATCACGCCGGAGCCAGTTCCGACCTGAGGTCTGGGAGAGCGCTGCTCGAAGGGAGAGTTGAAGAAATCATCGCCGAAAAAATCGCGAAAAGGGTCGGGAATCTGCTGTCGCTGAGAAGTTCTCTGCCTCACGACGGTGGATTTGATATGGACCACAGAGGGCATCACTTTTTCGGCAGCGTAGGTGAATGTCGGAAGCTGATCTCCATTTTCATCAAAGCGAGACACCACTGCGGGCGCCGCTGAATCATGGGCCACACGCAGAATTGTGCCCGTCTCCTCCTTTCCTACAAACTGAAACACGCCCAATGTAAGGGTGCTCCCGAGCACTGCTGCCAGCAGCAGGAAGCTCAATAATTTTCCGTTTGACATAGATTGCATAGTTCTAATAGCTGTTTTGTTTGTTTCCAGTGTTTTACTGGTAAAAATACGGACTTTTTGGGTCTTGTGTTTGTTATCGAAATGTTAAAGCAATAACCGTTGAGTTACCATTCATGAAAGAAGACGCGAAATGCAAAGCCCAGGTTGTATTCGTTCTTATATTTGTTGCAGATCCTTTTGATCGGCTACTACAGCTACTGCGAGCATTTTCACCTTTCGATTTGATAACCGATCCCTCCATGATGCTCAAGATTCTGTTTCTATGCTACCTCCTGGCTCTGTGGTTCTGGAACGCCTGGCATCAGGCTGATTCTCATGGCTCCCACGTTGGCGCATCGAATGACCCGGTTCATTCTGTTGCGGACCCGATTCACGGCTGAGGCAGGAAAACCCTCCTGATTTGGCAGGAAGCTTGTAAAACATTGCATACGTTTGTCACGTTCTGACGCCAAGCCATGTTTATGATGAGAATTGCCATTTCTGTTTTTCTGCTATTTTCCTCGCTTGTGTTTTTTCCGGGTCACTCTGGGGCTCAAACCATCGGCTCGGCAGAGGAGTCGGTATATACACTCACCGATGCCGGATTTCTGGATTTGTACAAAGACTATCGGTCTGAGGCTGAGATGTATGTGGCTTTGTTCAAGGCCAACATCGACCAGTACAGCCCGGAAGATGTCGTAAGAATGCGGGCCTCCTACCGCCGTACTTCAGAAGCCTTCGAGGATTTCGTCTACAGCATCCGCAACGATTTTCTAGACAAAAAAACCAGGAAGTTGATCAAGAAGGATTCTGAAGCCTATGTCACGGCGCAGTTGGAGGAGCTCAACCAGACCTACGTTGATTATTATCTGATGCGGTTTCGGCCTACATATGCAGCCATCGTGGAAGGACGCTCATCTGAGCCCCTCGCAGCCGCGAAGCCTTCGGGCCGCATGGGAATGGAAATTCCCGTTGCCCTTATCGCTCCCCTGGCGCAGGCCACCATGCAGGTTGTCGATTTTTTTGACAAAAAAGGACGCCGCGATCTCGACCAACTCAAAGAAGTACTCCAAGAAGAGTGGATCAATCCAAATAAGTTTCGGGACTGGGAGGATATATGATGGTCTATGGTCATAAATAATCAACTTACACCCTTGACCTTCGTCCTTCAACTGACTACCCTTTGACTATCTCATCCAACAAATGCACCAGGGCCATGGTAATCCGCGAGCGTTCTTGCCGGGCGCTTTCGCCGTCGATGAGATTGTTATGCACGTCGGCTTGCCAGTGATTGATGCGTGCCTGTAGGGTGATGATGGCTGATTTTTCCGGGTATTTGCGAATCTCTGCCAGATCCATGAGCTCACCGGCGGCTTTGTCAAATTTTCCAGCGAGAATCAACGCATTGATTTCATCCGGGTCTGCATGGCCATCGCCCTGCCGCACCTCTGGGGCCAGTGGATTGACGGGAGCTTCCGTAGCCGCCTGAGCGCGCAAGGCGCGCGTGCGCCGCCACCTGGCAAAAAAGAAGGCCAGAATGCCCAGAGCCACCACACCAATCCCTGCGCCTATCAGTTGCCTTGGCGTCACACTCCTTTGGGTGCCCGGCTTCCCGGCAACCAGGTTGCCAGCCCCTCCTGAAGCATGCTGAGTAGCCAAAATCCGAATGGGTTGTTCGTAGGTGTCTAGACTCCGGTAGCCCATATCTCCGGGCAACCGATCGTCAAACACAATGATTGACACCACGACGCCAATGGTGTGCACACCGACATTCAGCGGACGCACCTTCCACTCCCAAACCACTGCGGCACGCGGGTCATCCGGATTGATGACCTGGATGCTGTCGCCCTGAAACAACTGGAACATGAAATTTTTATCATCCGCTCCAAAAGAATCATAATCGTCTAACCGGGCTTTGAGATATCGCCCAATCCCGATTTCATCCGAATACATATCTCCTTCATTGCGCTCGGCCAGCTGCCGGGCAATCTCAGGGTCTATACTGACCACCATCCGAATCCGGGAGGTTTTCCCAACTTCCATGGTATCGGGAATTTCGTAGGCAATATGTCCCTGAAAGACGTTGGCCCCAGACTGAACTGGGTTCATGGGTTGGGGGTCATGCTTATATTGATCCTCAGGCACCACCATTTCCTCCACTTTGCCGGTATCTCCCCGCTGTCCGGAACTCTCCTCATCGCGGCTGATGAGAATATCCGGTGTCACCCTGATGGCCCGGTTGACCACCTTGGGTCGTTGCATCTGTTCGGAGACAGAACCAGACCGCTCTGGGTCGAGGGGTGTTGGTCGGTCTGCCGACTCCTCGCGGCTCACCAGGGTCCGAGCAATTTTGGCCAGCGTTTGGGCTCTTTCCTCACGTGTACCGGAAAATGACTGGATCACCTTTTTCACCTCCAGCGAATACAGCTCCCTGAGTTTGCTATCACCCTCGATCATCTGAATATCTTTGACAAACTGTTCTTTGATGCGGTCACTCAGCAAACCGTATTCACGCTCCTGCAATCCCAGGTTTTTTACCTGTTCCTGTCCCCTCACGGAGGTAAAGATCAGACAAACCATCAATCCCACAATCAACCGTTTCATATCTGGAGTATTCATCAGTGTAGCCAAAATATTCACAATTTCCGACATTTTCACCCCGGGATCTCAGGGAAGAATAAAGGAAAGGCGCAAGTTTGGTACCACATTACCGGGAATCTGCGTAATTTCCTTTCCCCAGAACGAATCTGATATGTCAGAGCTATCTCTCCGTCCGCGATTTCAGCTCCATATGCCCCAGACTCCCGAGGTGATTTTATCTCACCTCGAACAGTGCATGTCTGAGGAAGGAACAGCAGCTACCGGCCACGTCGTGCAGCATCATGTGATGGTGCGTGTGCCCAGGGCGGAG
>CAZLKP010000443.1:0-3671 GCA_964560095.1 uncultured Bacteroidia bacterium | reverse complement strand
CGGCCGACTTTGCATCCCTCTGAAGCCTGTATATTCAAACAGCAGTTGAAATGCCAGCGACCGGGGAGGCAATCCAAACTGGTACCACTCACTGGGATGCATGATCGTCCCCCGCTGTATGGCCTCCTTCGATAGGTCGATATTGGAAATATCCGTATTGGGATTCTCGATCCAGTCAGGGTATAAGGTGCTATCCGGATACGGGAGCCAACGCTGCATAAAAGGGCTACGGGGATCCCTGAAACCATGATGTAGCTGCCCGGGATACAGGTAGTGTCTCCCACAATAGTTTAGGACCATGCGAATGCAGCACCACCAGCAGGAATTCTGACTGGCCTGTTGTTGGGGAGGAACGTCGAGGAGGAGAGACATGAGCCGATTATTTTTTCCATTTTTTCCAGACAGCGTGTAGGGCAATGGTCAACGATGTCAGTAGCCAAATCCCATCGACGACGCCAGTGGCAGAAATGCCTTCAGATGGTGGAGGCGAGATGGCAGGATCTGAGCTTGAATCGACGATTTTGAGCTCTTTGAGGATCTTTTGATAATCTTTGGCCTGCTCGCGCATGTCGTTCAACAGGGAGATGGCCTGCCCATGCTTGCCATGGGCGTCCAGGGCGGCAGACTGCAGGGAGAGGATGGCGTATCGGGTATCCTGCATCTGGCGAATGAGTTTTCGGAGATTTCCCCGTATATGCCCCAGGTATCCGTGAAAGTGATGGTCTTTGTCTCGACGACGCGGAGCAATGGCACGCTGTGGCGTTCGGAGCATTTTTCCGGCAGTTCGGATCAGCTTATCCAGCACTGCGATGCTGTCCTGTGTCAGGTCTTCGGTCTTTTTGGGGTCTCTGACATCAATAAAAGTTGAGGGCCTTCCGAGATAAGATTGAAATTCATCAAAGGCTTTCTGGAGCTTTCGCATATCGCGCTCCATTTGCTGGAGTTGGAGGGTGCTGTTCATGGGAGAGTGGGTTAAGAAGTTGTTGTGGAAAAACCATTGATTGGTATTTTCATGATGTGAAAGGATTCATTGGGCTGTCTGTCTTCGGGTTTCTAGTAAATCATGAATTCTAATCTTGACACGGCTCAATTGAGTAGGTCCAACATCACCAGCTTACCTTGTAATTCATGTTTTCCAGTTCTTCTTCTGTATAAATCCTGAGTGCTGGAGCAGATCCTCTCCATATGGTTATCAACCGATGTTCATCGGGTTCCAGGATGATGGCATCCAACTCTGGAATAGTTTCAATAAGGCTTCCATTACGTCCATCCACCCACATCCGAGGATATTCACCGGGAAGAGTGAAAACAAACTCGGCCTTATCCGGGTGGATGTTCTTCAATCGAAGAGACTCATTTCCCTGTAGCTTACTCAGCTGCAAACCAAGGGAGGCCCCATTGGTACACCGCAGATCAAAAGAATTGTGAATTTCTTTTGGGGAAATAATATCATCTGGAGCCCATCCCCTCAAAGTTTCTTCTGCTTGTCCGGAATGCCTGGATGGAAACATCATCCCAAATCCAAAATGAACAGCCCGTGGAAACCATGTTGGATCTACCCATCCCATGGCCATGGGGAGTGGCATACTTGGCCAGTGCAAAGCATGCCCTGAAGCGAGATGCAGGGGATCGACCTGTCTGACAGGATCTTCCAGGTTTGGCAACATTAATTGATCCACAGCTTCAGAATTCAGGTCAACCAAATACCCTTTGCCGACAGGGTTTCTGGGGTATCGGTACATACTTCCCTTTTTCCAATCGATTGAGCCCGCTGTAGCATTGATGAGATTCTGGTCAAAGCGTTCTCTTTTCAGTTCACCGATTTTATCCCAGCCGCCATAGGCAAACTGATAGCTCAGTGGGATTTCATGAATGGGATGTGGGTCAGAAAATGATACCTTATTCAGGACTAGGTGGGCCGACCGATCTCCTATGACCAGGACCTGAAAGTGATGGTTTCCAATATGAATCTCTGAAAAGAATTGGTTGGGGCTACCAGGTGCTCTAGCCATTCCTTTAACCACAACATCAGTGAGTTTTTTGAAGTGATATGTATCCAAATCAGCGTTCAAAATGTCCTCATCATTTTCTTTCGTGTATTGTAGGGCAGGATGCAAGGGGAATTGGGTGTCAGAGACTGTGCACGCTCCGGTTGCATGAATCTGATAAGATCGTTTTGTGACCACGGACAGAATAGGCTGATTTTCTGGATCCATACCAGAAACCAGACGTGAAACGGGCCTTTTTTTCTCCTCCATTCTGATGGAGTCTTCGCCGTTATCTTTTGGAATCTCATGGAATGTTATCTCATCCATTTGGTATTCCTCAAAAGGTCTCTACTGAAGGGTCGTTGTAATAATTGGAGATTGATTCAGATCCGCTTGTAGATAAATTGGCGAGATCGTTGGTGGCCGAAGCCACATCTACATCTGGAGTGTCCACAACGCTGTCCAATCCACTACCCAACGCAGAGGAAGCAGTATTTCCTGTGTTTTCCCACCCCCCTTGATTCAGAATTCCTTTATTGACGACCTCGCCAATAAACACCTGAATGGCAATTTCCCCGGCAATTCTACCAGCTGCGTGGACATACACGTTGTAGAAAGACTTGGCAGCAAACTCGCCGGCAAGTCTGTTAAATAGTCCTGTTCCGGCTTCATTGCTAAGTTGGTTTTTGAAGGGCAACTTGGAAAATAGAAAGCTAACGAGCATATCCACACCCATCATTAAAGCACCAGTCAGGTAATCGCCCAAGGACATGCCAGCCATCACCGTATTTGGCGCACAAACTGACCCGGTAGGAAGATTGACCGGGTTATTACAATTCAGGTTCTGATTGGCAAAGACCATGCAGGCGGTGGCAACCGGCTTCCCTTCAGCCTGAACGGTACTGGCACCAAAGAGAGATTTGGATGCGCTGAATCCGATAATTACTGGAAGCAGAAGATTGGCAGGATTTCCAACATGTACCAGTGCCTTCCCTATGTCTGTGCCCATATGCATGGCAGGAAAATTCATTGTGAAGACTTTGGTGGTGAATTTGGAATCACCGCTGATGCCCATCAACACCTGTACCACGCCATATGGTTGCATGGGGACCGGCGTAGGCGGAGCAGGTGGCGGAGGGACCAGATCGTGATAATCAATTCCGATCATCGGATGGATCGGCATAAGAATACAACAAGAAATCATAGTTCCTCAAGCTTAATGGGTGATGAGACTTGGTTCGCTTCAAGAATCTCACAGTGTCTGATCTCTTTCGGGGATATTTTGTATCGAAATGGGAAGCGGTAGGTCATGAAAGCTTTGTTCAGTTGAGGGAAAAGAGCGATTTGATCAACGTACATAGGGCGCTCACCTGAGTTGGGGCCATTCTTTATCCTCACCGTGAATTGTTGGTCCGGAATACAAAACTGAAATTCTTTTTCCGGATGCACCCCCTTGATGGAAATAACCTCACCAGGGAGTAACTCATGGATCTGCATCGCAGGAAATGCCTGGTTAAAAAACCTGGGATGGATTTTGGTAAGATTTTGCTCCGAAAACTCGATGTTCGGCATCAGCCTGATTTCACCTAGCGGGCATGGTCCCAGGCCTACTGGTGAAGGTCTGTCTGACCACTCAATAATGGGTTCCATGGGGTTTTCCAGGTTGGGCAAGGGCTTGTTGAC